>JAIXTR010000231.1 GCA_027483845.1 Caulobacteraceae bacterium
CGCAGGCCGAAGCTGTCGCGATGTTCGTCGGCAGTCCGACCGCCGAAGGTCGCGCCGCGGCGGCGGTAGCCGAGATAATAGAGGTCGAGATTGGGCAGTGTCGCGTAGGCGCCCCAGAGCGCCTTGGTCGTCGATGCGCGATCGTCGAACTCGCCGAGGCGCGGCTGGACCGGCTTGACGTCGAACAGGCTGACCACGCCGGCGGCGGTTCGGAGATCGGCGCGGACGCCGTCGAACGCCAGGGGCACATTCGGACCATACCGCGATCCCACGAGGCGCTCGCTGCCCAGCGGCATCATCTGGCGTCCACCGCGCAGGGTCAGTCGCGCGGACCCGGCCGGGAGCGTCAGCTCGCCGAAGCCCTGCAACAGATCCACCCGTGTCTCGTCGATGGGACTGGGCGCGGGGCGGGCGCCGACGGCGTAGGCCACGATCGGTTGGACGAAGGCGCGGACAGCCCCCATGCGGAGGTCGGCGTAGGGCAGGGCGCGGACCCAGAGGTAACCGTCGTCCGGCGCAGCGGCCTCGCCCCAGAGGTTGTCGCGGAAGGTCTCGCTGCGCAGGCGGAGTTCCAGGCCGGTCGTGAGGCGCAGCCGGCCGTCGGCCAGAGCTACGTTCTTCAGCGCTTCGGTCCACCGACCCGGGCTGGAGGTTGGCCGGTCAAGGCCCGACCAGTCCTCATCATAGCGGACGGTGCTAGGCGCGGGCGCATGCCAGGGCGGCGCGGGCTGGGCCACCGCAGCCCCCATCGCCCAAGCCGCTGTCACCACGCCGGCCACCGCGCCGCGCGCGACCCGGCGCGGCTTACACACCGTCGCGCCAGGGCCGCCGGTGCGCGACCATGGCGGTGACCACGAACCCACCGATCAGACCCATGTGCTCGACGAAGGCGTTGGTGGCCATGAACCGCGCGGGGCCTTCAGGAAGGGTCCAGAAGGCGTTGGCGATGATCGCGGCCAGACCGGTGAACACGCCCAGCATCCCGGCGCCCAGCCACACCCAGCGGCGGGTCATCACCAGGGCGCTGCCCAGCAGTTCAACCAGGATGGTCAGGGCGGCGAACAGTGCCGGGGAAGCCAGACCGAAATGGGCCTGCTCGGCCACCGCCGCCGGAAAATCCGCCGCCTTCACGACGCCGCCGAGGACATAGGCGCTGACCAGGGCCAGCCGGGCCAGGACGAATGTCGCGCGGGCGTCGAGGATGGTGGCGATGGGGCGCGGCGGATTGTGGCCAGGCATCACACCGCCCAGCAGCCGCAGCCGAACGCGCCCCAGAAGCTCTGGACGTCGGCCGCGGGGGCCTCGCGGCCCAGGGCGGCGGCGTGATCATGACCGTGGACGTTACAGGCGGTGGCGCATCCGCAGGCCGCCGCCATCAGGCTCGCCGTCGCGCGGCCGGCCCGGTCCTGATAGCCGCCGAACGTCCGGACGGGCGACCACTCCGGCATCGGCTTGGGCAGGTCGGGCGCGAGCCCGGTGTAGTCGCCGGCGCCGTGGACCACGCGGCCGCCCAGCACGGTCAGGACTGAACTCAGGTGCGTGATGCCGTCTTCCGGCACGGCGAAATAGTCGTCCGAAAGCAGCGCTAGGTCCGCCAGTTGTCCGGCCTTGATCTGCCCCTTCTTGCCCTGCTCGTTGGAGAACCAGGTGTTGGCCTCGGTCCAGAGCCGCAGGGCCGTCTCGCGATCCAGTCGGTTCGCAGCGGGATACAGGCGCAGGCCGCCCACCGTCTTTCCTGTCACCAGCCAGGCCAGCGAAATCCAGGGATTGTAGCTCGCCACCCGCGTTGCGTCGGTGCCGGCGCCGACCGGCAGCCCGGCCGCCATCATCCGGGCGATCGGCGGGGTGCGCTCGGCGGCGCGTTCGCCGTAGCGCTGGACGAAGTCTTCGCCCTGGTAGGCCATCCGGTGCTGGACCGCGATCCCGCCGCCCAGCGCCGCGATGCGATCGATGTTGCGCTCGCTGATCGTTTCGGCGTGATCGAAGAACCAGTGCAGGCCGTCGAACGGCACGTCGCGATTGACCGCCTCGAAGACATCCAGCGCCCGGGAGATGGTCTGGTCGTAGGTGGCGTGCAGCCGCCACGGCCACCGGTTCTGCGCCAACAGCCGGATCACCGGCTCCAGGTCCGCCTCCATGTTCGGCGGCATCTCAGGCCGCTCGACCCGGAAGTCCTCGAAGTCGGCAGCCGAATAGACCAGCATCTCGCCGGCGCCATTGTGGCGATAGGTGTCGTCGCCCTGGCCCGGCGTCACCTGCTTCGCCCAGCCGGCGAAGTCGGCCAGTTCGTCCTTCGGCTTCTGGGTGAACAGGTTGTAGCTGATCCGCAGCGTCAGTTGGTCGTCGGCGTGCAGCTTCTCGATGATGGCGTAGTCGTCCGGGTAGTTCTGGAATCCACCGCCCGCATCGATCACGCCGGTCACGCCCAGCCGGTTCATCTCCCGCATGAAGTGGCGGGTAGAGTTCAGTTGGAACTCGGGCGGCAGCTTCGGTCCCTTGGCCAGGGTCGAATAGAGGATCGTGGCGTTGGGTCGGGCCAGCAGCAGGCCTGTGGGATTGCCGGCGGCGTCGCGCACGATCTCCCCGCCCGGCGGGTTTGGCGTGTCCTTGGTGTAGCCGACCACGCGAAGCGCCGCGGCGTTCAGCAGGGCCCGGTCATAGAGGTGCAGAATGAATACCGGCGTGTCGGGCGCGACCGCGTTGAGCTCTTCGATCGTCGGCAGGCGCTTCTCGGCGAACTGATGCTCGGTGAAGCCGCCCACCACCCGCACCCACTGTGGCGGCGGGGTGTTGGCGACCTGGGTCTTCAGCATCGCCATGGCGTCAGCCAGGCTGGGAACCCCGTCCCAGCGGAGCTCCATGTTGTAGTTCAGCCCGCCGCGGATGATGTGCATATGGCTGTCGATGAGGCCCGGGATCATCCGGCGGCCCCCGGCGTCGATCACCGTCGCGTCGGGCGCAGCGGCCGCGCTCACCTCCGCCTCCGACCCCACGGCCAGGAACTGGCCGTCGCGGATCGCCACCGCCTGCGCCTGGGGCCTGCCGCGATCGAGCGTGGTGACCTTGGCGTTGGTCAGGATCAGGTCTTTGGGCATGGCGTGGCTCCAGGCTTTGGCGGGGACGGCGGCGAGCGCGGCCGCGCCCAGGGTCTGGCGGCGGGTCAGGGCCGTCATGCTGGCCCGTCGTCCGGGTGAGGCCCCGTCGAGGGCGGAGGACGTGACTGCGCGATCGTCTTCCCATCGGGCAGGGCGCCGAAGAGGTGCGGGCGGGCGCCCAGGTGCAGGTAAGCCGCCACCGATCGGCCGGCGATAACCTCACGGGCCAGGGGCACCAACTGCTCGCCCAGCAGGATGCCCAGCAGACCGACCAGGGCGACCACGGGCGGCGCCGGAGACCTGACATGCAGCAACCCGTAGATGGCGCCGACCAGCAGCCCGACCGCAAGGGCGACGAGGTACATCTTCATGACGGGCCTCCGGCGCGCGCGGCCTAATGGCCGCCTTCCGAGGCGCCGAACATCGTCCGGGCGTAGGTGATCCCCAGGCCGTAGCCGCCGCCGAAGATCTTCGCGATCCCGGTGGTCATGTCGTAGGTCTCGCTGCGTCCCCAATCGCGCTGGAGCTCAAGCAGGTACTGCAGCGCCGTCATCGGCCGCGCGCCCGCCTGGATCATCCGTTGGACGGCGCGCTCATGGGCTTCCGCCGAGATGTCGCCGCAGGCGTCGGCGATGAAATAGACCTCGTAGCCCTGAGCGATGGCCGAGAGCGCCGGGCCTACGATACAGACGCCAGTCCAGAGGCCGGCCAGCACGATGCGGTCCTTGCCGAACTCGTTCACCTGCGCGATCACGCCGGTGTCCTCCCAGCAGTTCATCGAGGTGCGGTCGAGCATGGCCTGGCCGGGGAACGGGGCGGTCACCTCGGTGAACATCGGCCCCGAGAAGCTTTTCTCCGCCACGGTCGTCAGGATGGTCGACACCCCGAAGCCGGCCGCCGCGCTCGCCACCAAGCCGGCGTTGTTGCGCAGGCCGACCCCGTCGATCGACTGGGTCGCAAAGGCCATCTGCGACTGGAAGTCGATCAGGATGAGGGTGTGGTCGCGCGGCGCGAGAAGTTGAGGGCCCGGGGCCGGGGTCGCGGTAAGGGGCATCGACAGGTCCTTCGTGCGGAATGACAGGGTGTGTCATCCTCACCGGGCGGACGGGCCCCGGTCTTGTACGGCACGGCCGCGGCTTGGACCTCGCGGCGATCTTTCTGTCAGCCCACTGGGGTCAACCGACGTGAGCGAGCGCCTGGACGTCAAACGACAGATCGATCTGCGGCAGGCGTTCGAAGGCCGGCCGGGCGAACAGGTAGCCCTGGATGTAGCGGACGCCCAGCGCGCGGAGCGCCTCGAGCTCGCCCTGGGTTTCGATCCCCTCGGCGATCACCGCGACGCCCAACTGGTCACACATCCTGACGACCGCTTCGACGATGATCCGCCGCGGGAGATCGGCGTCGAGACCGCGGACCAGTTCCATGTCCAGCTTGATGATATCCGGCCGAAATCGCGCCAGCAGGTTCAGGCCGGCGTGGCCTGCGCCGAAGTCGTCGAGGGCCGTGCCGAAACCCATCTTCCGGTAGCTCTCGACGATCCGGGACACGTGGGCTGGGTCGGCCATTTCCTCGTTCTCGGTGAACTCGAAGATCAGTCGGTCCGTCGGAAACTGGATCGCCGCCGCCGTTTTCAGGGTCAGCTGGATACAGGCCTTGGGCTCGTAGACCGCGTTCGGCAGGAAATTGATCGACAGCTTGGCCGGTGTGTTGAGAAGTCCCGCCGCCGCAGCTGTCTGTATCGCCTTTACCCGGCACTGCTGGTCGAAGGCGTATCGGGTTTCGGCCGTGACCTGCGCAAGCACGCTCGCCGCGGACTGGCCCTCGGGCCCGCGGACCAGCGCCTCATAGGCGAACGGCGTGCCGTCGTTCACATCGACGATCGGCTGGAACGCCATCGAGAACTGGAACTCGAGCGGTTCGCCGTTCCGGCAGCCTTCGCAGGGCGCAGCCATGGGGGACATGTTCAACTCACGGATCGGCGAAGATCACCGGATACGTCGAGACCTATGAAATATCCGTTATTTCAGCGAAGCTTAACCGTAACCCCGGTCCTCGCGACGGCGGACCCGGGGTGGCGATCACGCGCTGGAAAACATCCGCCGCCTGCCTTGAATCCGGCTGACCCAATTCCATGTATCGGGTGTTATACAAATGGAGACACCCATGCTGCCTCGCAATCTTCTCGGCCTCGCCACCGCCTGCGCCTTCGCGCTCGCGACTCCCGCCTTCGCTCAGGCGCCTGCCAAGGCCGACATCGTCGACACCGCCGTCGCCGCCGGCCAGTTCAAGACCCTGGCCGCTGCGCTGAACGCCGCGGGCCTGGTCAACACCCTGAAGGGCCCCGGTCCGTTCACGGTCTTCGCGCCGACCGACGCGGCGTTCGCGAAGCTGCCGGCCGGGACAGTCGACAACCTGCTGAAGCCCGAGAACAAGGCCCAGCTGGTGGCGGTGCTGACCTATCACGTGGTGCCCGGCAAGGTCGCCAGCTCGGCGCTCGCCGGCAAGGTCACCGACGCGAAGACTGTCGAAGGCCGGACCGTGAAGATCGACGCGACCCGCGGCGGCGTGACCGTCAACGGCGCCAAGGTGGTGATGGCGGATGTGGCCGCGACCAACGGTGTCATCCACGTCGTCGATACGGTGCTGATCCCGAAATAAGGTCTACGGCGGCCAGCCCGCGGGCCTTCGCTAGCGTCTCCCGAGCCGCGAAGGCCCGAGCCGCCTGTGGCGGCGCCGCGCCGGTGCTATGC
>JAIXTR010000627.1 GCA_027483845.1 Caulobacteraceae bacterium
CCCGGGCTCGCCCCCGCGGCGTCGCCGCTCTAGTTCCGCTTAATCGCCGACGGATTGGTGGCCCCGTCGGTGACGTCCTTCACCTGCTCGCTGGTGGCGGCCGCGACCGTGTCCTGCGCGCCATAGCGCGAAGCGGTCGTACCGGTGGACTGGCCATAGGACCCATAGCCCGCCGCCTGAACGCGGATGTTGTTCTGCACGTGCTTCACGCCGGGCAGATCCTCGACGAGCCGCTCGGCGCGATGCTTGGCGTCGCGTGATCCGACCGTGCCGGAGAGCGTGACGTCGCCATTGCTCACCGCGACGTCGATGTCGCTGGCGTCCAGCCAGCGGTCGTCGGTCAGGTGATGGTGGACGTCCTCGTTGATCCGCTCATCCGAGCGCTGGTAGCCCTTGGGGCCCCGGCCGCGCGCGCCGCGGTAGGCGTCGTAGGCCTGGCGGTCTTCGCCATAGCCGCGGTCGGGCGAACCCTCGCCCGCGACATCGCTGAACCAGTTGGTGATGCGCCGGCCCGTACGACGGAAGAACTCGCCGGCTTCCCGCGCACGCTCCTCGAGGTCGATTCCGGAGTCCCGGTCGTCGTCATATCCACGGGCGTTCCGATAGTCCGACGGGGGCTGGCGCATCTCGCGGGCCCAACGCTGGTCGGCCTCATAGCTGCCGAAGCGCTGACCTTCGCGGTCATACCCGCCCGCACTGCCATAGCCGCGCGGACCGTAGCCCGATCCGGCCGAACGGGGGCCAGCCCGATAGCCGGTCTCGTAATCGCCGCGCCGCATCGCCGGCGACACGCCGCCGTAGTTCGCGTCCTGCCAACCGGCCCCGCCTCTGGACGGCGCCTCCGGAGCGCCCCGCTGCGGCCGGTTGTACGCGACGCCGCTCTCCTGCTCGCCGAACACCCGCTCGTGACGGTCGAAGGTGCGGTCCTCGCGACCGGCGTAGCGGTCGCCTTCGTCGTTCAAGCCAAAGGCGTCATAACGGTCGGCGGACCGCCGCTGCAGCTCGCGCTCACGCCATTCCCGTTCGTCGTCATATCGACCGGCCATGCTCGTTCTCCTTCGCTTCCGCGGGCGATCCCGCTTGGCGAAGAGAACGAGGGGTCGGCAGGGTTGTTCCGGCCTAGAGCGGGATGTTGTCGTGCTTCTTCCAAGGGTTTGTCAGCGACTTTCCCTTGAGGTTCTTCAGCGCGTTGATGACCCGCTTCCGGGTCGAATGCGGCATGATCACATCGTCGATATAGCCCCGCGAGGCCGCGACGAAGGGGTTGGCGAACCGGGCCTTGTACTCGGCCTCGCGCCGCGCGATCGCGTCAGGGTCGCCGATCTCGGAGCGGAAGATGATCTCCACCGCGCCCTTGGAGCCCATGACGGCGATCTCGGCCGTCGGCCAGGCGTAGTTGATGTCACCCCGGATGTGCTTGGAGCTCATCACGTCGTAGGCGCCGCCATAGGCCTTGCGGGTGATGATGGTGATCTTCGGCACGGTGGCCTCGGCGAAGGCGAACAGCAGCTTGGCGCCGTGCTTGATCAGCCCGCCCTGCTCCTGCTTGGTCCCCGGCATGAAGCCCGGCACGTCCACCAGCGTGATGATCGGGATCTCGAAGGCGTCGCAGAAGCGGACGAAGCGCGCCCCCTTGCGGCTGGAATCGATGTCCAGCACGCCAGCCAGCACCTGAGGCTGATTCGCGACGATGCCCACCGGCTGGCCGTCCATCCGGCCGAACCCGACGACGATGTTCTTGGCGAACTCGGGGCTGATCTCGAAGAAGTCCGCCTCGTCGACGATCTTCAGGATCAGCTCCTTCATGTCGTACGGCTTGTTCGGGTTGGCCGGGACGAGGGTGTCCAGGCTCATCTCCACGCGGTCCCGCTCGTCGTAGCTTTCGCGGACGGGCGGCTTTTCGCGATTGTTCAACGGCAGGAAGTCGACCAGTCGGCGGATCTGGGTCAGGGCCTCGAGATCGTTCTCGAACGCGCCGTCCGACACGCCGGACTTCAGTGCGTGCACGCGATAGCCGCCGAGGTCCTCGTGGCTGACATCCTCGTGAGTGACCGTCTTCACCACGTCCGGCCCGGTCACGTACATGTAGGACGTGTCCTTCACCATGAAGATGAAGTCGGTGATGGCCGGCGAATAGACGTCGCCCCCGGCGCAGGGGCCCATGATGACGCTGATCTGGGGGATGACGCCCGAGGCCAGGGTGTTCTCCAGGAAGATGTCGGCGTAGCCGCCCAGGGCCGCGACGCCCTCTTGAATCCGCGCCCCGCCGGCGTCGAACAGGCCGATCACCGGCGCGCCGACCTTCATGGCCTGGCGCTGGACCTTGAGGATCTTCTCGGCGTGAGCGCTTGAGAGCGAGCCGCCGAAGACCGTGAAGTCCTTGGAGAAGACGAAGACGACCCGACCGTTGATCCGACCCCAGCCGGTGACGACACCGTCGCCGGGGATGCGGTTATCGGCCATGCCGAACTCGGTCACCCGATGCTCGACGAACATGTCGAACTCTTCGAACGAACCTTCGTCCAACAGCAGGTCGATCCGCTCGCGGGCGGTCAGCTTGCCCTTGGCGTGCTGGCTGGCGATCCGCTTCTCGCCGCCGCCCAGCCGGGCTTCGCCGCGACGCTTCTCAAGCTCTTCCAGGATCTGCTTCACGCCGAGGGCCCCATATCCACGAAAGCGCAAGGCGTAGAGGCGCTTGGAGCGCGAAGCAAGTTGCCGCCGGGGGACCCCCGCTAGGCCGCCATCGCCAGGGCGTCGCGGGCCTGGGCCACCAGTTCGAGTGACCGGATCCGCTTGGCCTGGTCGAAGATCTGGGCGGTGACGATGATCTCGTCCGGCCGGTGCCGGGCGACGAACTGCTCAAGGCCAGCGCGCACGGTCTCAGGACCGCCGACGACGGCTTTCGACAGGGGCGATCCCGGCCCCATCGTTCCGGCGAACAGCCCATCGGGATCTTCGCGCGGCGGCGGCAGCGGACCGGGCTGTCCCCGGTGCAGGTTGATGAACGCCTGCTGCAGCGAGCTGAACAACAGCTTCGCCTCTGCGTCGGTCTCGGCGGCCACGACGTCCAGGGCCAGCATCAGGTGCGGATTCGACCGGTACTCCGACGGCTCGAACTCCCG
>JAIXTR010000577.1 GCA_027483845.1 Caulobacteraceae bacterium
CCAGCCATGCGGGCCGCAGGGCCCGGCGATAGCGGCCATAGCCCCCGAACAGCTCGTCGCCGCCTTCGCCGGTGAGCACGACGGTCAGCGTGTCCTTGGCCGCCTCGGCCAGCTTGTACGTCGGCAGGATCGCGTAGTCGGCGGTCGGGTCGTCCAGCGCCAGGGCGGCCTGTGGCAGGATCCGCCAGAAGTCGGCCTCGCCGAAGGTGGTCTCGCGCCAGTCGAGGTTGAGGGCGCGGGCGACGGCCTCGGCCTGGGCGCGCTCGTCCCGGGCGCCCGGCGCCTCGAAGCCGCAGGTGAAGGCCGTGACCGGTCGGCTGTTGAGCCGCGACATCAGGGTGGCGATGGCGGCCGAATCCACGCCGCCCGACAGGAACAGGCCGTAGGGCACGTCGGCGCGCTGGTGCACGCGGACGCTGTCCTCCAGCACCGCGTCGAGCTGGGTAAGCAACTCTCGCTCCTCCCCTGTCCCGAAGAGGACGGGGGAGGGGGACCGCGACGCGGTGGAGGAGGCGCGAGGCCCCAGACTCTGAGATTGGCGTTTCGCGCCCCCTCCGTCGGCTGCGCCGCCACCTCCCCCATCCTCTTCGGGACGGGGGAGGAGCGGGTTGCGCCTGCGCCCCGATACGATCCGGCCGTCGCGGACCTCGACCACTTCGCCGGGCGCCAGGCGCCGGAGGCCGCGGAACGGGGTGCGCTCGCCCAGGACGTAGTTGAGATCGACGAGCTCGCGCGCCGCCCCCTCGTCGAGGACCTTCGTCATCAGGCCGGCGGCGAAGAAGGCGCGGGGCTCGGAGGCGAAGGCCAGGCCGTCCGCGTGCTCCATGATGTACAGCGGCTTGATCCCGAACGGGTCGCGGGCCAGCCACGCGCGTCCGTCGGGGCCGATCAGGCAGAGGGCGTACATGCCGCGCAGACGCCGGAACGCCGCCTCGCCCTCGCGGGCGTAGAGGTGCAGCAGGGGCTCGAAGTCCGAGCCGGTCGAAAGCCGCCCGTCCAGCCCGAAGTCGGCGGCCAGTTCGAGGTAGTTGTAGATCTCGCCGTTGCCGACGACGGTCCCGCCGGCGGCGTGCAGCGGCTGCCAGCCGCCCTCCAGGTCGATGATCGACAGGCGCGCGTGCGCCAATACGGCCCCGGCCATCGTCTCCAGGCGAACGCCGTCCGGCCCGCGATGTTCGAGGGCGCGGATCATCGGCTCGACCGCGGCGCCGCCGGCCGCGCCGAGCTGCCCGGCGATGCCGCACATCAGCCGGCTCCGTGGTCGGCGAACAGCGTCCGCCACTGGGCCACGACCGCAGCCTCCGAGAACTCGGCCTCGACCCGCAGGCCGCCGGCGGCGACCAGGCGGCTGCGCAGCATGGGCTCGGCCAGCAGGCGACGGACGCCGGCCGCCAGCGCATCGGCATCATCCACCGGCGTCAGCAGGCCGTCGTCGCCGTCGCGGATCAGCGCCCAGGGGCCCTGGCTGGCCGCGGCGATCACGGGCAGTTCGTGCGCCCAGCTCTGGATGACGACATTGCCCAGCGGCTCGAACCGCGACGGAAACACACAGATGTCCGCCGTGCGGTAGAGCGCGGAGGCGTCAGTTCGCCAGCCGAGGAATCGCACCCGGTTCGCGACCCCCAGCGCCTCCGCCATGCCCTTCAGCTTGGCTTCGAGCGGTCCGACGCCCGCGATCCACAACCAGGCCTCGGGGAGCTGGGTCAGCGCCTGGAGGGCGATGTCGTGCGCCTTGTTCTCGTGCAGCCGGCCCATGGCCAGCAGCAGGGGCGCGGCCTCGGGCGTGTCCAGGCTGGCGCGCTCGACGGGCGCCACGTCCGCCGGGGCGGCGGCGAAGTTGGGGATGCAGCTGACCCGACCGGCCGGCCAGCCCTGGCCCACGATCCAGTCGGCGATGTCCTCGGTATTGGCGACCAGATGGTCGAAGCCCTTGTAGTACTTCAGGCTGTAGTAGCCCCCCAGCCGTCCGATGCGCGCCCATGGACCGCGCGGGGTGTGCCGAGCGGCCCGGTTCATCCAGGCCAGGGCGACCTTGGTCTTCTGCAGAGTGGCGAAGCCGGCGGCGGCCGGTCGGGTCAGGATGTCCAGCGGACCGCCGAATCGCAGCACCTTCACCGGCACGCCGGCCGCCGTGAGGCGTGACTGGCGGGTGGGGTTGGACCGGATGGCGGCGGCCTCGGCGACGCCGGCGCGCCGCAGCGCCGTGACGAGATCGACGAAGTACGTCTCGGCTCCGCCTTCGCCGGCCGTTCCCAGGAGGTGAAGGACGCTCATCGCGATCGGACACTAACGGGTCGCGACCATTCGCCCAAGCGCTTGAAGCGCGCCGGATCTGCCCCTATAACCCGCGCCTCGCGCGTCGGGCGCTCTGATGTGGCTGGGTAGCTCAGCTGGTTAGAGCGGTGGATTCATAACCCACAGGTCGGCGGTTCAAGTCCGCCCCCCGCCACCAGGGCGCCCGTCGCGCGATATCTCCCCAGCCCTTCAGACCTATGCGGCGTCCCGGTCCCGTTCCGGGGCGATGGCGGCCGGTTCCGCCGGCGTGTTGATGGTCAGGAGCGCGTCGTAGCCCTGGGCCTCGGCCTTGTGGGCCGCGGTGCTGGCGGCGGCGACGGCGGCGTCCAGCGACGAGTAGGGGCCGAAGAATTTGCCGTTCAGGCCGACCTTCCAGACCCCGTCCACCAGATCGACCGTGTAGTTCACTTGGGCCATGGGCGCCCCTTCGCCTGAAGATTGCGGAATCGAATCAGATTCGCGCGCCTGACGCGAGCGTTCGCCGAACGCGGGGCCGATGGCCTCGATTCGCCTGTGTGGCGAACGGCGTTCGCGTCTGGCACGACGATTGTTGGGTGAGAGGTCAGGCGGACCAAAACGGGACGCCGGCCGGTGGAGATACGCCAATGGCGTCTTCAGTCGTTGTCGCCCGCACCAAGACGGACGGGCTCGAATATCTGGCGGAGGGAGCTCCCGTGGTCTGGACGGCGACGTCGGACCTCGCGCAGCAGTTCTCCAATGTCCGCGAAGCCACTCGGGCGGCCATGCGCCTGCCCAGCCGGTTCCGCGCCTTCGCCCTGCCGGTGACCCCCTCGGTCAACTGATCAGGCGACGGCCTCGCCCCATTCGCTCCAGCCCGCGAACCGGGGCGCGCCGGGCAGATACATGCTGTCGTGGCGATCCAGGCGGAAGCCGGCCGCCGCGACCGCGGCGGTGACGGGACGGGTCAGGTGGCAGCCGCCGGCTAGCGCCTTCCACACCGGCTCGATCCGCCGCTGCCACTTCGCGACGCCCGGGTCCGGCGCCAGGCCATGTTCGCAGTACAGGAAGCGCCCGCCGGGCTTCAGCACCCGCCGCGCTTCGGCCAGGGCCGCGCTAGGCGTGTGGACCGAGCAGAGGGTGAAGGTGCAGACCACGCAGTCGAAGTCGCCCGGCTCGAACGGCAGGGATTCAGCCGTTCCGTTCTCGACCCGGACCGACAGGCGGGGATCGCGCGGCGCGGCCTCGGCGATGGCGCGAAGTTCGGCGGCGGGATCGACGCCGGTGACGCTCTCGACCCGATCGGCGTCGTAGAGCGCCAAGTTGAGGCCCATGCCGATGCCCAACTCCAGGACCCGGCCTTCAGCCTTGGGGACGACCTTGGCCCGCTGCTTCATCACCGGCGGCGATGCGCAGGCGCATTTCAGGAACCGGGGCAGGACGAAGCGGTCGTAGAGCGAAGCCATGGACGGACCATGGCCCAGCTAGTTGGGTTCGTACACCTTCGGCGCGGGGGCCAGGGCCACCGGTCCTAGGGTCGTCTGGCCGGCCTCGAAGTTGAGGGTGGCGCGGGCGAGGTCGCCTTCCTGCCGGGCGGTGGCGACGGCGGCCGCCGCGGCGGCGCGATCCTGGGGGATGGTTCCGGCGGAGCCCATGACATTCAAGGCCCGCGGGGCCTGGCGGAGCGACACGTCCAGCACGCCCTGCAGCCGCCCATCGACCCCGACGCGCAGGGTTCCACTATTGACCCCGATGACCGCGTCGCCGGCCGTCAGGCCCGCGCGCTTCACGCTCATCTGTCCGCCCGCATTGGTCCAGCGGCGCACGGCGTCGGGCCAGTCGCGGCCCTTGAAGGCGCTGATCTTCGAGAGTCGGCCGTCCCATTCGATGGAGATCGGCTTGTCGCCGGCGATCCGTCCCAGCAGGCCGGACAGCTGAGCCTTGCCGTTGACGACCGACAGCCAGGCGCCGCCCTCGTCACCGACCTCGCTGGGCGCCTGGCGCAGGTGGAACTCGACCCGCTCGGCCGATTGCAGGCCGAAGGGCTGGGCGCCGGCGGCAGGCTGAAACGTAAGG
>JAIXTR010000159.1 GCA_027483845.1 Caulobacteraceae bacterium
GGTGTCTCTCGTTCGGAGTACGGTGATGGGACGCTGCTACGCTCTCTTTCAACAGGTGATCCAGGCCTGGCAGGCCAAGGACATCGAGCGCGTCCTCACCTTCATGGACGACGAGATCGTCTGGCACTACGCCGCCGGGGCGATGCCGCCGGTGCGCGGCAAGGCGGCCGCCCGCAAGCTGCTGACGCGGTTCCAGACGGACATGCACGCCATCCAGTGGCGGATCTTCGCCTGGTCCGAAACCGGCGACAGGCTCTTCCTCGAAGGCGTCGACGACTACACCACCACCGACGGCCAACGCGTCGCCACCCCCTATGCCGGCGTCCTGGACTTCCGGGGCGACCTGATCGTCGGCTGGCGCGACTATGTGGATCTGGGGGTCGCCGCCGAACAGAAGGGCGGCGCCCCGCTCAGCCGGCAGGTTCTGGAACTGCTCGACCGTCCGGCCAGAGCCTGACCGCCCATGTCCCTCGACCGTCGCACGCTCATCGCCGCCGCCGGAGCCCTGGCCACCGGCCCCGCCCTCGCCAAGGAGCCCGCCATGCCGCGCCTCTACCCGGTTCTCGAGACGATCATCGCCGCCTGGAAGGCGCAGGACATCGAGGGCGTGCTCGCCTGCGTCACCGACGACATCGTCTGGCGCAACTCGTCCGGCTACGCCCCGGCCATCAAGGGCAAAGCGGCCATGCGCGCAGCCCTGACCAACATGAAGGCGGCGATCAAGCCGGGCAGCAACACCTGGCGGATCTTCGACTACGCGGAGTCCGCCGACCGCCTGTTCATGGAGGGCGTGGACGAGTTCGACCTCGTGACCGGCCAGCACGTGGCCATCCCCTACGCCGGCAGCCTGCAGTTCCGCGGCGCCCTAGTCAGCGAGTGGCGCGAGTACTTCGACGGGCGCATCAGCGCCGACATGAAGGCCGGCAAGCCGATGTCCGCCGAGGTGAAGGAGATGCTGGACCGGCCCCTGGCGAAATAGCCGTCAGCCGGGTGTCACGCTTAGCGCCGTCACCTCTTCCCCGCACCTGTCGCAGGTCATGATCGGCTCCAGCACGTGGCCGCAGGCTCGGTGGTGGGTGATCAGCGGCGGCCCTTTCGTCGCCAGCCATTTGTCGCCCCAGCGGTTAAGCTCGGCGATCAGCGGGTACAGGTCCCGCCCCTCGTCCGTCAGACGATACTCCCAGCGGTCCGGCCGCTGCTGGTAGAGCTCGCGCCGCAGTACGCCGAGGTCGGTCAGCCGGGTCAGCCGATCCGACAGGATGTTCGGCGCCACGCCCAGCGCGTTCTGGAAATCGTTGAACCGGCGTCGCCCCATGAAGGCCGCGGCGATCACATGGCTGGTCCAGCGGTCGCCCAGCACCTGGAACGCGCGGTCCAGCATCGGATTGCCCTGGTTCAGGTCGCCTGCCGGCACGATCGAGCGGCGTTGCGCCCGGGGCGGCGGCGAGGGTTCGAACTCCGCGCCCGGCCCGTCTTCCACATAGACGTCGCGCGGGCTGACCAGGGCGCGGCAATGACCGCACCGGCATTCCGGCGTGAAGACCTTGCCGCAGCTGTGCATGAGCCGGTGCGCCGGGTTTGCGGCGTCGTAGAACCAGCGCTTCTCCCAGCGGATGATGCTGAGCGCCAGGCTGTAGAGATCCTGGCCCATGGAGGTCAGGCGGTATTCGTCGCGGGCCGGCCGCTCCTGGTAACGCACCTTCTCGAAGATCCCGACGGCCGTCAGCCGGCGCAGGCGATCGATCAGCAGGCTGCGCGCCAGGCCTATGCGGCCCTGGAACTCGTCGAACCGCCGGATCCGTTGGAAGGCCAGATAGAGGATCATCAGCGTCCAACGGTCGCCGAGGATATTGAGCGCGCGGGTCGCCGAATTGGCCTGAACGAGCTGCGTGGCCAGCGCCGGTTCCTGGGTGTCGGTACGGCTGGAGTCGGCCATGGCGCCTCGGAGGTCGGGAGCGGCGGACCCTTCGGTCACGCACCGCCCTTGTCAAGGACCGCGGAAATCCTCAGGCCAACTGTCCCGCGCGTGCATAGTCGGCGGCCAGGGCGTCGACGATGGCGCGCATCGGCTCGATGGCCTTGACCTCGCCAGCGCCCTGCCCGGCCGCCCAGACGTCGCGCCAGCGCTTGGCCGCCTCCTCCGGACGTCCCAGGTTGATCTCGGCCCGGCCCTTCAGGCCCTCAGCGTCGTAGCCGGCGGCGGTCAGGCTGGGCCTCAGCCAGTTGGCCGGGATGCCGGTCAGCGCGGCAGAGGTCACGATGCTCTCCGCGTCGGCCTCGACCAGCATCTGCTTGTAATCGGGGACCGCAAGGCTCTCCTCGCAGGCGATCAGCCGCGTGCCGAGATAGGCCAGGTCGGCGCCCAGCATCTGCGCGGCGCGGATTGCTCGGCCGCTGCCGATGCCGCCGCCCAGGACGATCGTGCCGGGGAACCACTCGCGCACCGCCGGGGCGAAGGCGAATCCCGAGATCGGGCCCGTATGCCCTCCGGCGCCCGAGGCCACCAGGATCAGGCCATCCACGCCCGTCGCCGCCGCCTTGTGCGCGAAGGTCAGCGAGTTCACGTCCGCATAGACCAGCCCACCATACGACTGGATCGCCTGGACGATGGCGCTGGGGCTGCCCAGGGCGGTGATGACGATGGGCGGCCGGTGCTTGAGGACCAGTTCCATCTCCTCCTCCCAGCGGGCGTAGGAGCGGTGGACCATGATGTTGACCGCCCACGGCGGCGCGTCGGACGGCAGGGTGGCGTTGATCTGCCCCATCCAGGCGTCGAGATCCTCGAGCGTCCGGGCGTTGTTGGCGGGGAACGACCCGATGATGCCGGCCTTGCAGGCAGCCAGCACCATGTCGACGCCGGAGACCAGGAACATCGGCGCGGCGATGGCCGGCAGCCGCAACCGCTCGGCGATATGGGCGGGGAACGGCATCGTCAGGCGGCTTCCGGCGGCTTCGGCGGCCAGGGGAAGAAGCCGGAGGTGCGGCGCATGTAGTCCTCGTAGTCGGGCTTGCGCCGCTTCAGCCGCCCCTCGACGGTGGGCACACCGCTCCAGCGGGTCAGGGTGAAGACCAGATAGGCCGGGCCGATCACCGCGAACAGGCCGGGCGTGGTCTCGGCGGCCACCAGCCACAGTCCCCACCAGACCACCGCGTCGCCGAAATAGTTCGGGTGGCGGGTATAGCGCCACAGCCCCTTGTCCAGGACCTTGCCGGCGTTGGCGGCGTTCTTCTTGAAGCGCACCAGCTGCCAATCGGCGATCGTCTCGAACGCCAGGCCGAACACGGCCAACCCCGCGCCGACCCAGCCAACCACGCCCAGCGCCGCGGGCTCGGCCGCGACCTGCCCCAGTTGCACCGGCAGGCACACCAGCCAGAGCAGCGGCATCTGCAGCAAGAACACCAGGCGGAAGGCGGCGTAGCCATAGCCCCAGCCGCGCTCGGCCTTGGCCTTGTCCAGCATCCGCACATAGCGGCCGTCCGGCCCGTGGTCGCGCCAGCGCCACAGCATGTAGCCGCCCAGGCGCAACGCCCAGGCGACGCAGATGACCGTCAACACCAGCCGCCGCTCGGTCCCGCCCCCCGTCTGAAGGAAGGTCGAGACGGCGACGACGCCCATGCCCAGGCCCCAAAGACTGTCGACGGGCGTGACGTCGCGCTGGGCGACGCAGATCGCCCAGGCCAGCACGAACAGGCCCAGGATCACCAAGGCGTTGATCGCCAACACCACCACATAGTCCGGCATGTCTCGTCCCCCACGGTCCATCCCTCCAAGCGCGCGACGCCGGGGGCGGTTTGACAGTCTCTCTATGCAAGTTATCGTGGGTGAATGCGCCGCACAAGCGGCCGCGGGAGCAGGAACGACATGGGCGCCTTCACCGGCAAGACCGCGCTGATCACCGGCGCGGCGGGAGATATCGGCGCGGCCACGGCGGCGGCCTTCGCCCGCGGCGGCGCGGACGTGGTGGTCACCGATCGGCGGGCAGACGCGCTCGAGCTGGTCGCGTCAGCCGTGGCGGAGGCCGGCGGCCAGGTCCTCGCCCACCCGTGCGACCAGACCGACCCCGACGCGGTCGCCGGGCTGTTCGCTGCAATCGCCGAGCGGTTCGGACGCCTGGACGCCGCCTTCATCAACGCCGGCTACGGCCGCTACGGCGCCCTGATCGATCTGCCCTACGACCAGTGGCGCAAGCACATCGACGTCAATCTGAACGGCGGCTTCCTGATGGCCCAGGGCGCGGCGCGGCTGATGCGCGACGGCGCGCGCGGCGGCGCCATCGTCATGAACGCGTCCACCGCCGCCACCAACATCTGCGACCTGCTGGGCGCGTATGCGGCGTCAAAGTCCGGCGTGCGGATGCTGGCCAAGTCCCTGGCCTCGGAGCTGGGCGTCTGGCGCATCCGGGTGAACTTGGTCCTACCCGGCGTCATCGAGACCGCCATGACCCAGTCCCTGATCGACGATCCGGCCGTGCGCGCCGATGCGCTCGCCAACACGCCCGTCGGGCGGCTGGGCAAGCCCGAGGACATCGCCCGCATGGCGGCGTTCCTCTGCTCGGACGACGCCGGCTACGTCACCGGCGCCGAGATCCTGGTGGACGGCGGCCAGACCCTGCACGGCTATCCGCGCTGGTTCAGCGCCGACTATGCCGAGGTGGGCGCCGCCTGGACGCCGCACACCCAGCGCTAGCCGAGCACCATGACCGCGGCGTCGGGCGTCTCCGCGAAGAGGCGCTCCACCTCCGCCGCGCGGCGGTCGATCACGGCGCGCCGGTTAATGGTGCCCTTGTCCGAGATCTCATGCGCGTTGGCGCTGGCCGGCTCGCTCAGCAGCAACGCCCGCTTCACCCGCGCCGCGCCGCCGTGCTGGTCGGCATTGAACGCCGCTAACCGCCGGGCGATCTCGGCCGGGTCGGCGCCTGCCGTCGGCCACAGCATGACGCCCAGATAGGGCCGGCTGTCGTCGCAGAGCACAAGGTCCAGCACCAGCGGCGACAGCGCCTTGATCAGGCCATCGCGCAGCGCGCCGCCATAGACCCAGGTGCCGCTGGACAGCTTGAACTCCTCGGCCGCGCGGCCGGCGAACGCCAGCCCCTGCGTCGGATCCTCGGGATCGTGGAACACCGCCAGATCGCCGGTCCGGTAGAACCCTTCCTCGTCGAAGGCCGCAGCCGTCTTCTCGGGATCGTCCAGGTAGCCGGTGGTGACGTTCGGACCGCGGGCGCGAACCTCGTACCGATCACCGGACGGCGCCAGCTTGATCGTCGTGCCCGGGGCCGGCAGGCCGATGCCCA
>JAIXTR010000142.1 GCA_027483845.1 Caulobacteraceae bacterium
CGATCATCCTGACGATCGGCCAGGTCCAGCAGGCCCTGTTCGATGGCCTCGAGCAGCTCGCGCGCCTCGAGGCGGAAGATCTCCGCGGGATCCTGCAGGCTCACTTGGTGAGCACCTTCTGGGCGATGCGGACCAGCTGTTCAGGATCGAAGGGCTTGGTCATCCAGCCGGTGGCGCCGGCGGCCTTGGCCTGGGCCTTCACCTCGCCGTCGGACTCCGTGGAGAGGAAGACGATCGGCGTGCCGACAACCTTTCCCCGGGCCCGCAGCTGCTGGATCATGGTCAGGCCGTCCATGATCGGCATGTTCAGGTCGGTGATGATCAGGTCGTAGCCGCCGGCCTCGGCCTTCTGCAGGCCTTCGGAGCCGTTGACCGCCTCCGAGACCTGGTAGCCCGCGGAGCTCAGCGCGATCTTGATCGCCTGGCGGATGCTGGCCGAATCGTCGACCGTGAGGATGGAAGCCGTCATCTAAGCCACTCCAGCGTGGGTCCAGAATTGCAGTCGGTCGGGGTCGGCCGGGTCGAGGAAGCCGCCGCGGTCGAGGACGTCGCGCAGGGCGCCGTCGGCGGGTTGCGCCAGCCGCACCATCGCGCCCTGCTCGGCGCAGGTGGCGCGGGTCGACTCGACGAGTTGCACGAAGGAGAGGTCCGCAGCGGTGACGCCCGCAACGTCGATCAGCAGATCTCCGCCCGCCGCGACAGCCGCCGACAGGCGCGACCAGGCGTCGCGAACGTGCGGAATGGTGGCGGGGCCGGAGAACGTGATCGCATCATCGCCGCCGCCTTCAAGGATGTCGCTCAAAGTTCGCCCTCAATCCCGGGGCGGCGATTGGAAGTCCTACGCCACCCAACTCGACATTGAGACTATCGATCACACGTTTTAATCCCGTTAATCGGGCCAAAACACGTAGGTATGCGAAACCGAATGCTACTCACTTCAGGTGCCGCGATAGATCACGACCGCAAACGCCCATTCGTTCTCTTCATTTCCCATTTATGGTATATACATTTGCATGCGACCACCTGACGCACCCGTGTGGCGGCGAGCAACGGCGCTGCAAGACCTCATCACGGCGCAACGGACGGCCAGGTGGCCAGGCCGGCCCATGGGTCCGCATTCCGGGCGGCCTCGCGCGCTTTCCTTTTGACGTGACGCGCCGCTGTCGGCACGAAGTCCGGCAGCTTGAGGAAACGGCAGGGAACCCGCCACATGAAGACCCGGATCACCGAACTGTTCGGCATCGAACACCCGATCGTTCAAGGCGGGATGCACTTCGTCGGCCTGGCCGAGATGGCTGCCGCGGTGTCGAACGCGGGCGGCCTTGGCATCATCACCGGCCTGACGCAGCGCACGCCCGAGCTGCTGGCGGCCGAGATCGCCAAGTGCAAGGCGATGACCGACAAGCCGTTCGGGGTGAACCTGACCTTCCTGCCGTCGGTCACGCCGCCGGACTATCCGGGCTACGTGAAGGCGATCATCGACTCGGGCGTTAAGGCGGTCGAGACCGCCGGGAACAACCCCGCGAAGTGGCTTCCCGCGCTGAAAGAGGCTGGGATCAAGGTGATCCACAAGTGCACCTCGGTCCGCCACTCGCTGAAGGCCGAGGCGATCGGCTGCGACGCCGTCAGCGTCGACGGCTTCGAGTGCGGCGGACACCCTGGCGAGGACGACGTGCCGAACTTCATCCTGCTGCCCCGCGCGGCCGAGGAGCTGAAGATCCCGTTCGTCGCCTCCGGCGGGGTGGCCAACGGCAAGCAACTGGCGGCCGCCCTGGCGCTGGGCGCCGAGGGCATCAACATGGGCACCCGCTTCATCGCCACGAAGGAAGCGCCGGTGCATGAGAACGTGAAGCAGGCGATCCTGGCGGCCAGCGAGCTGGACACCCGTCTGGTCATGCGCCCGCTGCGCAACACCGAGCGCGTGCTGACCAACGTGGCGGTCGAGCGCCTGCTGGAAAAGGAAAAGGCCCTCGGGTCCGACCTGAAGTTCGAGGACATCATCGCCGAAGTGGCCGGGGTCTATCCGCGGGTCATGCAGGATGGCGAGATGGACGCCGGCGCCTGGTCGTGCGGCATGGTCGTGGGCCTGATCCACGACATCCCCACCTGCCAGGAGTTGATCGACGGCATCATGGCCGAGGCGGAGGAGATCATCCGCGTCCGGCTGCAGCGCTTCCTCTAGAGGACGTCAGAGGCCAAGCACCGCCTTGGCCATGATGTTCCGCTGGATCTCGTTCGTGCCGGCATAGATCGAGCCGGCACGATCGTTCAGGTACTTCGCCGCGACCGTCCAACTGTGTTCCGGACCGACCCCGCCCTGATCGGCCGGGGGCGTGAAGAGCGGCGTCGGGCCACCCGGCGCCGTAAGGTGCGGCTGGTAGGGGGCGGCATAGGGACCGCCAGCGGCCAGCGCGATCTCGGTCAGCCGCTGGCTGAGCTCTGTGCCCACCGTCTTGATCAGCGAGGACTCCGCGCCGGGCGCCTCGCCCGCCGAGAGCTTGGACATCACGCGCAACTCGACGGCCTCCAGGGCCTCGATGCGGATGCGCGCGTCCGCCAACTGGGCGCGGAGCTCGCCGCCCCCGCCCGCCGGAAACTCCGCCGCCAGCATCGCCGCGATCTTCGCCGCCCGAGCCATCAGGCCCGGCGTGGTCGGATTGCCGCCGCGCTCGAACTGCATGAGGTGCTTGGCCACCGTCCACCCCTCCCCCACCCGACCGACGACATTGGCCTTGGGCACGCGGACGTCGGTGAAGAAGACGTGGTTCTGGATATGCTCGCCCGACAGCGAGAGGATCGGCGTCACCTCGACACCCGGGCTGGTCATGTCGATCAGCAGGAAGGTGATGCCCTTCTGGGGGATGTTCTCCCGCGACGTTCGGACCAGGCAGAA
>JAIXTR010000425.1 GCA_027483845.1 Caulobacteraceae bacterium
CGCCGGTTGATGCAGGACGCCGAGGGCTATGTCGCCACGATCAAGTCCGGGGCGGTGATCTACCGCGAGGGTCAGCCGACCGGGGCTCTGCCAGGAAAGCTGGTTCGCGGTCGCCAGCCGGCGCCGCAGGCGATGGCCGCGGAGTAGGGCGTTGGTTCCCCTGATCATCGAGGCGGCGCTGAACGGCGGCACGTCCAAGCGCCGCAACCCCAACACCCCCAAGACCGCCGAGGAGATCGCCGCCGACGCCCTGGCCTGCCTCGACGCGGGCGCGACCGTCATCCACACCCACATCGACGGCCTTCGCCAGACCGGCGACGAGGCGGCCGCGGCCTATCTCGCCGGCTGGAAACCCGTCCTCGCGGCGCGTCCGGACACGATCATCTACGGCACCATCGCCGAAGGGCGCGACGTCGAAACGCGCTTCGGCCACTATCGGCCGCTGGCCGCCGCCGGCATGCGGATGGGGGCGTTCGACCCGGGATCCGTGAACCTCGCCACGCATGGCGATGACGGCCTGCCGGGGCCTGTGTCCTTCGTCTACCAGACATCGTTCAAGGACATCGCCGGCCTTGCCGACCTGTTGACCGAGGCGCGCCTGGGGCCCGCCATCGCGATCTACGAGCCCGGCTGGCTACGGGCGACCCTGGCTTACGAGAAGGCGGGCCGCCTGCCGGCCGGCGCGTTCGTGAAGCTCTATCTCGCCGGCGACTACAACTTCCTGGATGGACAGAAGAGCGGCGTCACCTTTGGCCTGCCGCCGACCCGCAAGGCGCTCGACGCCTACCTCGAGATGATGGAGGGCTCGTCGCTGCCGTGGGCCGCCTCGGTGATCGGCGGCTGCGTCGCCAGCACCGGCCTCGCCCGGATGGCCATCGAGCGGGGCGGCCATGTCCGCGTTGGCCTCGAGGACTACGGCGGCGAGGATCATCCGACCAACGCGGCCCTGGTGGCTGAGGTCGTCGAGATCGCCCGCGCGTGCGGCCGTCCCATAGCGACCTCGGCGCAGGCGGCCGAAATCCTCGGCCTGCCGCGATGAACGCCCTGGCGCCCATCGCGCGCGCGTCTGACAGCGAGCCGATCAAGCCGGTGGGCGCGGTCACGGCGGCGCTGCAGGTCCTGCGCTGCCTGGGCCGCCATGCCGAGCCGCGGCGATTGTCGGAGATCGTGCGTGAGCTCGGGCTCAACCCGTCGACCACGCTCAACATCCTGCGGACCCTGGAGCACGAAGGCCTGGTGACCCTGGATCGCGACGCCAAGCGCTATGGTCTGGGGCAGGGGCTCGCGGACCTGGCCGCCCCGCTGCTGCGGGACGACGCCCAGCACCGGTTCGCCCGGGCCCTGGACGCAGCCGCCAAGGAGCTCGGCGCGACCGTCGCGCTCTGGCGACTTGTCGGCGACGACGTCGAACTGGTGCAGGTGGCGGAGTCGGCGGCGGTGATGCGGATCGCCTTCAGCGTCGGCCGCCGACTGCCCCGTTTCCTGGGCGCCATGGGCCGGGTCGTCGCCGCGCGGCTGGATGTCTCCGCCGAGGCGCTGGAAGCCGGCTTCGCCCGCGTGGCCTGGGCCAGCCCGCCGGACTATGCGCAGTGGCGCGCCGATCTCGAGACGACTCGCGAAACCGGGATCGGGGTGGACCGCGGGCATGTGAACCGCGGCGTGCTGGGCGTCGCCGTTCCGGTGGAACTTGAAAGCCCGCCCCTCCACATCATCGCCGCGGCGATGTTCGAGACCGATCAAGGTCCCGGCATCCCGACCATCGCGCGGCGCCTGCAATCCGTCGCCGCACACGCGGCCGAAGCCATCCGGAGCTGACGATGCACGATCTCATTCTGCGCAATGGCCTGATTGTCGATGGCACGGGCGCGCCGCGCACCCGGGGCGACGTCGCGATCGACGGGGGGATCATCACCGCCGTGGGCGAGGTGTCCGGCCCCGCCCGTCGCACGATCGACGCCGAGGGCGCGGTGGTGACGCCCGGCTTCGTGGACATCCACACCCACTATGATGGCCAGGTCTCGTGGGACTCCGTCCTGGCGCCGTCGTCGATCAACGGCGTCACCTCCGCCGCCATGGGCAACTGCGGCGTCGGCTTCGCGCCGGCGCACGTCGAAAAGCACAGCTGGCTCATTCAGCTGCTGGAGGGGGTGGAGGACATCCCCGGAACGGCCTTGGCCGAGGGGCTCACCTGGGACTGGGAGAGCTTTCCGGACTACCTCGATGCGCTTGGAAAGCGCAGCTACACGATGGATCTCGGCGCGCACATGCCGCACGCGGCGCTGCGGGCCTATGTGATGGGCGATCGGGGCGGCGATCACACTGAGACGCCGACGGACGCCGAGATCGAGCGCATGGCGCGCCTGACCGGCGAGGCGCTGGTGGCCGGCGCGCTGGGCTTCTCCACCTCGCGCACCCATGCCCACCGCAGCCGTGACGGGGCGAACATCGGAACCCTGACCGCCGGCGAACCGGAACTGCTGGCCATCGCGGGCGCGCTGCGCCAGGCGGGTCGCGGCGTGATCCAGCTGATTTCCGACGCCTACCTCACCGCCGACGACGAATTCGCACAGGCGGAACTGACGCTGATCCGCCGGATCGCGGAAACCAGCGGCCGGCGCCTCTCCTTCACCGTCCAGCAATCCGACGACGCGCCCGATCGCTGGAAGCACATTTTCGCCGAGCTGGACGCCATGGCCGCCGACGGACTGGACGTCCGCGCCCAGGTCGCGCCCCGCGCCATCGGGGTGCTGCTGTCGTTCGCCTCGACCTCCAACCCGTTCATGCTGACGCCGACCTGGAAGCGGATCGCGGCGGAGGCGTCGAGCGTCGAAGCGCGGCTCGTTCGGCTGGCCGATCCGGAGGTGCGGGCGGCGATCCTGCGCGAACACGACGGCATCCGGCCTGGCAGCGGCTTTGCGGCCGTGCTGACCCACGGCTACATGCGCATGTACCAGATGAGCGACCCGGTCGACTACGAGCCCGACGCCTCGCAGTCGCTGGGCGCGCAGGCCGCCCGCGCGGGTCAGGACGCCGCCGCCTTCGCCTACGACGCCTTGATGGAAGAGGGCGGTCACCGGCTGATCTACATGCCGCTGATCAACTACGTTCGCGGCAACCTGGACGATGTCCACGGCATGATGAGCGGCGCCCACACCCTGTTCGGGCTGTCGGACGGCGGCGCGCACTGCGGGACGATCTGCGACGGCAGCTTCCCGACCACGACGATCGGCCTCTGGGCCAAGGGTAGCAAGTCCGGGCTCAAGCTGCCGCTTGAAGCCCTCGTCCACGGCTACACGCAGCGCAACGCCGAGCATGTGGGCTGGCGCGATCGGGGCGTGATCGCGCCCGGCTATCTCGCCGATCTGAACATCATCGACATGGACGCCCTGGAACTCGGCCCGCCCCGCATCGTCCAGGATCTGCCAGCCGGCGGCACACGCCTGCTGCAGACCGCCCGGGGCTACCGCAACACCATCAAGTCAGGCGTCGTGACCTTCGAGAACGGCGCCTGGACCGGGGAAACCCCCGGCCGCCTGCTGCGCGGCGAGACCGCACGGTCGACTGCGGCCGCCGCGATGGCCTGATCGAGGCATTCGGGAAGAAAATGGTGGATGCGACAGGGATTGAACCTGTGACCCCCTCGGTGTGAACGAGGTGCTCTCCCGCTGAGCTACGCATCCGCCGGCCACGCCTCACGGCGCGGGAAGGCGGGCGCTATAGCCGACCGGCATCGACCTCGCAAGCGCCCAACAGCCTGACGCATGCCTCGGGAAGCGCATCAAAGCTGTGGATGAGGATGTCGGGGTCGAGGTCGGCGGCCGGGACCTCGGTGTAGCCGAAGCTGACCAGGATCAGGTGGGCCTTGGCGGCGCGCGCGGCGCCGGCGTCGGTCGCCGCGTCGCCGACCATGATGGTGCGCCCGATGTCGCCGCCGACGGCGTCAACGGCGGTCTGCAGGTGCCGCGCGTCGGGCTTGATCGCCGGGGCCTTGTCCGCCCCGACCACCGCCTCGAAGCGGTCGGCGATTCCCAGGGCGTCCAGAAGCGCCACCGACAGATCGGTGAGCTTGTTGGTGCAGACCACCAGCTTGGCGCCACGGGCCTTAAGCGTATCCAACGCGGCCACACATCCGGGGAAGGGGCGGCTCTCGTCGGCGATATGGGCCCGGTAGTGGATGAGGAAGCGCTCGAACAGCACCTGCAGCCGCGTGGGGTGAAGGTGCTGGCCCGCCGCCTCGAACCCGCGCTCGATCATCCAGCGCGCGCCACGGCCGATGAACGGCCGAGCGCTGTCCAGGGGCAGGGCGGGCAGGCCCTCTTCCCCCAGCAGCACATTGAGCGTGCCGATAAGGTCTGGCGCAGTGTCGACGAGAGTGCCGTCGAGGTCGAAGGCGATGACGGCGCCGTCCAGGATGTCAGCCGCCATTGATGACCGCCGTCGCCGCGTCCAGACCCGCCGCATAGTCGCTCAGCGCCTGGGCCGTCAGGCCGATGTAGGTGGTCGCGTCCGCGAACCTGCGCTCCTCGATCGCCTCGCGGATGCCGGGCAGGGTCTTCGCCCCGTAGCCGGTGAACCGACCGGGCGCGTATATCATGTTCTTGTAGTAGGGCCGGGCCGGCAGGCCCTGTTCGCGCAGCAGGGTCTGCTCCAGAGGCAGCAAGGCCGTGTCCAGGCGGGCCTTCTGCCGGCCCGAAAGCGTAGCGCCCTTGGCGGCGAGGGCCGCATCGAAGGCCGCGGCGCTAGCCTTCAGGCGCGCCACCGCCCCGTCCATCGGCCCGAAGTCGAGGGCGGGCGACGCGGCCAGGGCCGGGGGGTCGGCCCGTGGTTCCGTCGGGTCATCGGCAAGCCGGTAGGCGCCGGCCGCCAGCAGGCGGGCCCGCGCCGCCGCCTGGTCGCGCGTGGCGACGTCAAGCCGCTTCACCTCGTCCAGATAGCCGGAGATGGTGTCGGCCACGTCGCCATAGCGGCTGACGGGAGTCTCGGCGTCGGCCATGCGCATGACCAGGCGGCCCGTGTACTTCGCCAGGGCGCCGGCATAGGCGTGGCCGGGGTCCACGAACCGGCTGTGGTGTTCATAGGTGTCATAGGCCGAGTGATAGACGCCCCCGGAACTGCCTTCGCCGCCGAAGCCGACGTTCAGCGACGCGATGCCCAGGTGCTGCAGGAAGGTGGAATAGTCGGAGCCCGATCCCAGGGCGTCGATCGGCAGGTCTCGCGCCGGGTCGGCGGCGATCTTTCCCAGGGCCACGGCGCG
>JAIXTR010000023.1 GCA_027483845.1 Caulobacteraceae bacterium
CATGCGCAGTTCCTTTACCCCCGTCACCGGCTTGAAACTGTCGCGCACGCCCAGCGTCCGCGACGACGCCCTGCGCCGCCGCCTCACCGTCGCGGCGTGTCTGCTGGCGCTGTTGGCGGGCGGCGTCGGCCTGGGTCTGATCAGTGCGCCCGAGGGCGCCGACACGTCGGGCCGGACCGGCCCCTTCAGCTACTTCCCATCCGAGTAAGGAGACCGCCCGATGTCGTCGCAAGAAACCGAGAGACCGGTGCTTAACGCCACCCGCGCCCGCCAGGGGCGTTGGGGCAAACATATCTTCTGGGTCCTGGTGATCGGCACCCTGCTGGCCGCGATCGGCATGTTCGCCGCCTGGACCTGGAAGTCCGCCGACGAGGGCCCGGCCGGCACGTCGCAGGAAACCGTCGACGGCCGCGGCTTCGGCGCCCCTGAACCTGTCGCTCCCACCCCGCCCCGCAAGGCCCCTTAGGGCCTCGGACAATCCGGCCACGAAAAAGGGCGCCGCTTCGCAGCGGCGCCCTTTCTTTTTGTCTAGAGCCGGGGGTCAGGCGGCTTGCTTGTTCTGGCGGCGCGGATGGAAGAACAGCGCTTGGCCGATCGCCGCCTTCACCGTCTCCGGCTGGAAGGGCTTGGTGATCAGGAAGGTGGGTTCGGGCCGCTCGCCGGTCAGCAGGCGCTCGGGGAAGGCGGTGATGAAGATCACCGGCACATCGTAGCGCTGCAGGATGTCCTTCACGGCGTCGATGCCGGATGAGCCATCGGCCAGCTGGATGTCGGCCAGCACCAGGCCCGGCGTCTTGCGGGCGACGGCGTCGACTGCCTCGGTGCGGGTCGCAGCGATGTCGACCACCGAGTGACCCAGTTCCATCACCAGCGCTTCGATGTCCGCGGCGATGACCGGCTCGTCCTCGATGATGAGCACGTCGGTCGCCAGCTCGGCGTCGATCTCGGCCTGGGCTTCGGAGATCAGGGTCTCGACCTCGTCGAAGTCGGCGCCCAGGATCTGGGCGGCTTCGGTGGGGGTGAAGCCTTCGAGGGCGGTCAGCAGGAACGCCTGGCGCGAGCGCGGGGCGATGCGCATCAGACGGCGGGTCGCGTCGTCCATGCCGTTGTCGTCGTCGGTCGGTCCTTCGAGCTGCGCACCCGAGGTGCACCAGATCGCGTGGAACACATGATACAGCGCCACGCGCGGCGTCATGTTGTCGGCAAGCGTGCGTTCACCGGCCGCCAAGGCTTCGAGCGCCACCCGGACGTAATGGTCGCCAGTGGTCTGGTCGCCAGTCAGAGCGCGCGCGTAACGGCGCACGTAAGGTAGATGCGGCGCCAGTCGGGCTAAAAGACTCAAGGGTGACCCCTCCCGTATTGCGTTAGACACAGGCGTGCACGGCGATGGATTAGGCCCCGACCGTACCCCATGATGGTGTTAAAACGTAATCGTCGGGAACCGGTTCCCTGGTCATGATGTTTTCCGCATCTTGATCGCCATTTCGTGGGAACCCGAACGGGGACGAGGGCGTTGAGCGATCCGAAGGAAAATAACAGGGGGCGGACTCTGCGCGAGCAGGGCGCCGACAATATGATCGAACAGCGTCCAACGGCGGAGCGCCGAAAGGCTTCCGCAGCTCTTGATGAAGCCCGCCTGCGTCAGCAGGCGATCGGCGTGCGCCTGCGCCAGATGTTCGACGAGGTGGTGAACGAGGATGTCCCGGACGAGTTCCTGGAAATCCTGCGCCGCGCCGACGAACGCGGCTCGGAGAAGGCGTGATGGAAACCCCCGTTGAAAAGGTCCGCCCTCCTCGCACGGCGGCGGATGACGCCGCGTTCAAGCGCGAGCTGGTCCAGCTGATCCCCCATCTCCGCGCCTTCGCCCGCACCCTGTGCGGCGACGCCACCGCGGCCGACGACCTGGCGCAGGACGCCATGATGAAGGCCTGGGACGCCCGCGCCAGCTTCCAGATGGGCACGAACATGAAGGCTTGGACCTTCATGATCCTGCGCAACCAGTTCTATTCGGAAAAGCGCCGGTCCTGGCGTCAGAGCCAGCTCGACCAGGAAGCCGCCGAGCGGACCCTGGTGGCGGTGGACGATCCCGAATCGCCGGTGGCGCTGGACGAACTCCGTCTCGGCCTGCTGATGCTGCCCGCCGAACAGCGCGAAGCGTTGATCCTGGTGGGCGCCGGCGGGTTCGCCTACGAGGAAGCCGCCGAGATCTGCGGCTGCGCCGTCGGAACAGTGAAGAGCCGGGTCAGTCGGGCCCGGCGCGCGTTGCACGCCATCCTCGAGGATGGGGCCTATGACCGGGACGGCGCATCCGCCAGTGATGCCATGCGTTCCATCCTGGCCGACGCGGAGCGGTTAAGCAGCGTCCGGTAGGTTTCCGGAATGGTAGGCTTATCCGCCGGTTCGTTGAGCACGATCCGGGTCCGCTTGATCGCGGCCCTGGCGGCGGCGCTTCTGCCGGTGCTGGTTCTCGGCGCGTTGCAGTCGGTGATCGGCTTCCAGCGCGAGGGGCGCGAGCTGCGGCAGAACCTCGGTTTCGCGGCCGAGCGCAGCGCCGCCACCGCTCGCGCCCGGATGGAAAGCGCCGACATCCTGCTGCAGACCCTGGCACCGGGCGCCATCGGCTTCCAGTGCCAGAAGCGCCTGGAGCAGGTGACCACCCGCATCCCCGGCTACCTCAACCTGATCCGGTTCGACCGGCAGGGGCGGGTGGTCTGCGCCGCCGGCGGCGTGCCCGCCGATCTGGAACGGGCGCAGCGCCCGTGGTTCCGCCAGCTCTCCGAGGGGCGGACCATCTCCATCACCCGCGATCCGGGGTCGGCCTACGCCACCCAGCCGGCGATCCTGACCGCGGCCCGCGCCGCGGCGGGAGACGGCGCCTTCGACGGCGCTTTCGCCGCGGTCATCGCGCTGTCCAGCCTCCAGCCTCAGGTCAACGATCCGTCTTTGCCCAAGGGCGCCGAGGTGGGGCTGGTGGAGAAGACCGGCCGCTACATCACCTACACTGACGCCGGCGCCTTTCCCCGCCTTCCGGCCGACTGGCGCGCCAAGGTCGAGGCCCGCGGTTCCCTCGTCTGGTACGGCAAGGACGGCCTGGGCCGCCGCCGGGTCTATTCCGCGGCCCCGGTGGTCGGCGACGAGGTCTATGTCGTGCTGTCGGCCCAGTCGCCCGGCCTCCTGTCGTGGGCGCGCCTAAACCCCCTGACCGGCATCGCTTTCCCC
>JAIXTR010000294.1 GCA_027483845.1 Caulobacteraceae bacterium
ACCAACGAATACCGCAGCGGCTATGAGTGGGACCGCGACAAGCGGCGCTACAAGCCCAAGTCCGGCTACGAGCTGACGCGCAAGGACTACGACACCTCGGTCACGATCCAGATCGACGGCGACGTCGGCCGCATCCGGCCGGCGAAAAACATGCTGCCCCCAGTGCATTCCGACAGCGACGGCGGCTGGTACGACATCCGCAACCTGTCGATCTCCCGTGATTTCATCCGCGGGGAGTTCAAGCTGAATGGCCTCAACCGCCCGAAGATCACCATCGACCGGCGCGCGGGCCACATCCGCCTGGAGGGGCTGACGACGTTCAGCGGAACGTGCGACCCGCTGGATGGGGATCGGAAGTTTTAGGGGCCGTAGCCCGGGTTCGTCGGGTATGATAAAGTCATACCCGACGCCGAGAAAGGTCCCCGATGTCCGCAGTCGCCAAACGGACGGTCAGTTTGCCTGAGGAACAGGCCGCCTATATCGACGCCAAGGTGGCCGCCGGTGACTACGCCTCGGCCAGCGAAGTCGTCCTGGCCGGCCTGCGGGCATTGAAGGAACGCGACGCCGCGGTGGAGCGCTGGCTGCACGGGGATGTGGCCGCCGCCTATGACGCCATGGCGGCCGATCCGTCGCGCGCGATCCCGGCTGAGGATGTGCGCACCGCGCTGCTGGCGCGCCACGCAGAGCGCACCGGGCGTTGATCCGCCGGTCGGTGGTCTATGCGCCGGAGGCGCGGGAAGACCTGCTCGCGCTGTATGACCGGATCGCGCAAGCCGCCTCCGCGCAGGTCGCCTTGGCCTATGTCGAGCGGCTGGCGGGATGGCTGGCTGCGTTCGCCACCGCGTCGGAACGCGGAACCCGCCGCGACGACGTTCGCGAGGGGCTGCGGATCATAGGGTTCGAGCGACGTGTGACCGTGGCGTTCACCGTGAGCGACGCCCAAGTGGTGATCCTGCGCCTGTTCTATGGCGGGCAGGACTGGGGCGAGGTCCTATCGGAGGCGTGATCCTCAAGGGCGGGCGCGGAGCGTGCGCCCCGCAGCGCCGGAATCTGCGCGTTGGAGACCAACGCGCTTGCCGCGCAATCCGAAATCTCCTCAACTCATGGCCGTGATTGTTGAGGGGGAGACGGGATGAAGATCGTAGCGTCGTTGGCGGCCGGCATGTTGGCCCTGGCGGCGGCATCGGCCGCTCAGGCGGCGGGCTTGCTGGACCAGTCGAACCCGGGCGGGAGCGCCGGCCTGAACGGCGTTGGGCATCAGTGGCAACAGGAGGTCACGGCGGGCGTCGGCGGCCGGCTGACCGGGATCACGCTGTGGGGCGGCGGTTCGGCGCGCGTGCGGATCGCGGAGGGCGACGCCTTCAACGCTGGCCCGTTCGCCTTCTCGCAGCTGGTCGCCTTCGCGCCGAATAACCCCGCTGGCCTTTTCATCGACACCCGCGCGGCGAACATCATCCTGTCGGCGGGCGAGACCTTCGTGATCGACCTGACCGAGGGGACGCAGGGCTACACCGGCTCGATCACGCCATACGTCGCCGGGGACCTGTGGCTGGCGGGCGGCGGGTGGCCGACGACGTTCAACTTCACCGAACGGACCGGGATCTCGCTGGCGTTCGAAACCTACATGGGCGCTGTGCCGGAGCCTGGGGCTTGGGCGCTGATGATCCTGGGGTTCGGGCTGGCAGGGAGTGGGTTGCGGCGGAAGCGGGGCGTCGCGGCGGCCTAGAGCGAGCGGCGGGGTCAGCGGTCAAAGTCCGGGCGCGGAGCGTGCCCGGCGCCTTCGCCGCATCAAGGACGCGCTGACGCGCGCCGCTGGCGCGGCCGGGCGACGCCCGGTCCTTGACCCAGCTGCGGCGCCGGGCCGGTGGGCTGCCGTGGACTTAAGGCGGGGTGTGGGCGACTTTGCGCCATGAAACGACATTGAGATGAGGCCGAGAACAGACCTTCGAGCGGCATCCCCAGCGCAGTGGTCACGCAGCCGATTCAAGCCAATGCGAGAGTTCGTCATAGCTTGCTGCAACGGCAGCAGCTCCGGCCTGCAGCAACAGCTCACCATGGCCGTCTTGCAGATGACTTCCCGCGATGAGACCAACAACGGGTATACCCGCAGCGACGCCTGCGCGGACACCTGAGATGCTGTCCTCAATCACCAGTGACTTTGCTGGGAGTTCTCCCATCATCTCCGCCGCGTAGAGGAACACGTCAGGAAATGGCTTCCCGCGAGCGACTGCCTCCACGCTGAACACTGCGTTCTCAAACCAGCAGGAGAGCTTCAACGCTTCCAAGCTCGCGGCCAGACGCGCTAGCGAACTGGAGGAGGCTATGCAGCGGCGTAGGTTTCTGTGGCGCTTCAGAAATGCCTCGACGCCGGGCACCGGCTCCAAGCGCGTGGCGAAGGCAGCGAGCGTCCGCGCCAGAAGTTTGTCGGCAAAGTCGGCAGGTGTGACTCCTCCCCGGCGGCATATAATTTCGGCCACATCGGCGACCTGCTTTCCGACGAACGCTTCCAAGCCTTCAACGGCGCTCATCTCGGCCCCGAGTTCCGTGGCGTAGGCTGCTGCGACAGCGCAGGCCAAAGACTCGCTGTCAGCGACGACACCATCAAAATCGAAGATCAACAGGAGCGGTATCTCGATCATCGTCTCTGCGTCTCGGATGACAATGTCTTCGTCTCTAGTTAAGCTTGTTCGGGTTGAAAGTGAAACTTGAGCGATAAACGATGAACCCCGCACGGTGGCTCAAAAGCCTATTTGGCGACCCCGAAGATAAAATCGTGCTCGAACCGAACCAGCCGCACCATTTCGAATTGAGGCATGAGCGACATTACGAACGGCGACTGAACTTAGCCAACGCGCTGGCGGAACAGATCTGGCGTGAGCAGCAGCTGGTCTCCACGCGCATGGGCTGGAACTTCACCTTCCAAGGCTTTCTGGCGGCGATCTATACATTCGCTGGGACGGGCTTTGCGCCGTACCCGGCTTTCGCGACCCGGCTAGTACTGGCGCTGGTCGGATTTCTGGTCGCGAACTTCACCCTTGAGGGGGTCCGAGCGGCCCAACGGCAATCGTCGCGGCTCAAAGCGCATTGGCACTGCGAATTCACAAATCACTACGCACCCCGCGACCACCGTGATGTCAACGTCTGCCGCGGCGCCTTCCCTCAACCTTTTTCGTCAAGGCAAGGGTCAAGTCAGGGGCGCTCCGCCTCAAACAATATGTGTCGGCTAATGATGTGGATGTGGGTTCTTATGACAATCATCACCGTCGTGGCTCTGTCTCGACCCCCCGCATTTGATCCCCAAGGGTGGTCTTCCGACCGGCGGCTAGAATGCAAGGCGACAGATATCACTGACGTTCCGGTCAAGTTGAGCTGCACTTACGATTGAGACCCCACGTGGTCAGGCAACGACGATCCTGGGTCGAAAAGGCAGCTACACGCCAGAAACGGCCGCTCGCCCTCTCCATCCCCCCGCGGGAGAGGAACGGCGCAGCGTGAGCCCTACCCCCGCGGCCTGAACCGCTTCGTCGCGGGGAAGTCCATCGGCGCGAGCTTGACGGCGCCGGTGCGTTTGCCGAGCCAGTCCTTCCCTTCGGGCTAGGCGCGCTGGCGTCCGTTGGCGGTGACCCATCCGGCGCCTTCGAGGGCGCTGAAGGCCGTGGCGTCGCGCAGGCCGCTGTCGCGGTAGGATTGAAGCCTTGCCGCAGGGCGTCGCGCGCAGTTCGGCGGCGGGGAAGATAGGATCTTGCCGTGGTCTCAGTGCGGGCGCCGCTTGCGGCCCACGTCAGCTTGGCGGCCGCCTTCCCCGGGAGGAGGCGTGGGGCCGGTCGCGGGGGCCTCAGGCCCGCGCCACACCCCTCACCCGCCGCAGCCTCGCCCCCGCCACCGCGAAGCCGCCGATCATTAGGGCCCAGGTTGCGGGTTCGGGGACACCGCCGGGGGTCGCGGTGACTTCGAAGAGGGCGAGGCCGGCGATGTCGAAGTAGAGGGTGTCGACGTTGCCGGTGTAGGGGCCGATGCCGGTGAAGTTCGATTGATCGACGCCGCGGATATAGACCTGGAAGGAGTCGGGCCAGAAGAGCGGGGGTTCGAAGGGGGGCATGGTGATGTCGCGGAAGCCGACGAGGTCGCTGAAGGCGCCGGAGAAGAGTTGGCTGCCCAGCAGCGTGCCCGGCGCGGTGAAGGCCTGGGTTCCGACCTTGTAGTTGACGCCGTCGACGGCCAAGGTGGCGATCCGGACCCCCTCCGGCGTGGCGTGGGATTCCAGCAGGCGGAAGGTGAGGTTGGTGGGCTGGAAAACCGTGACCTGAGCTGGGCTGGCCAGCTCGAACGTGACGCCGATGCCGGCGAGATCGACGGCGTAGGGGCCGATGGCGCCGGTGGGGAAGTTGGTGGTCACCGAGAAGGCGCCGGCCGCCAGGGCCGGTGCGCTAAGCGCGGCGAAGCCCGCCGCCAGGGCCAGGGCGGCCACCTGTGTCCTGAACATCCGAGGTCTCTCCCGCAACAGCCCGGCGGACGGCCTGGGCCTCCCCGCTCAGTTGGGGCTCGGATAGGGCGGGGATCAACCACACTCGCCTTTAAGGCGAGTTTGTGCGGGGTCCGACGTGTGCTGTGTGGAGGCGGCGACACGCCCCCTCCGGCCGCTTCGCGGCCACCTCCCCCGCTTGCGGGGGAGGAGCTGTCGGGTGGGAGGGTCGCTACGTCTTGGGTTTGAAGCGTTTGGTGGCCGGGAAGCCCTTCGGCGCGAGCTTGCCCGCCCCCGCCCGTTTGCCGAGCCAGTCCTTCCATTCGGGCCAGGCGCGCTGGCGGCCATCGGCGGTGATCCAGGCGGCGCCTTCGATGGCGCTGAAGGCCATGGCGTCGCGCAGACCGCCTTCGCGGTAGGACTGGAGCTTCACGCCCTTGCCGCGGGGCATCTCGGGCAGTTCGTCGGTGGCGAAGACCAGGATCTTGCCGTTGTCGCCGACGACGGCGAGCTGGTCGGCGTTGCCCAGCGGGAGACAGACGGCGGCGCCCTCCCCCTTCTTTGAGGGATCGCCGGCGTTGAGGACCTGTTTGCCGGCGCGGCGGAAGGCGATGGCCTCTTCCTCGGGCAGGATGAAGCCGTAGCCCTGTTTGGAGGCCAGGACGCGCTTGGACCCCGGCTTGTGCGGGAAGACGTCGATCAGGCCCACCTTGTCGTCGAGGTCGATCATCAGGCGCAGGGGCTCGCCGTGGCCCCGCGCGCCGGGGAGGTTGTTGCAGGCGAGGGTGAAGAAGCGGCCGTCGGAGGCGAAGATCAGCAGCTTGTCGGTGGTCTCGGCGGGGACCAGGAACTGGAGCTTGTCGCCCTCCTTGAACTTCAGTTCCGAGGGGTCCTCGACGCGGCCCTTGGCGGCGCGGATCCAGCCGCGTTCGGAGAGGATGATGGTGATCGGCTCGCGCACGATCATGGCTTCGAGGGCGGCCTCGGTGTCGATTTGGGGCGCGTCGGCGAAGGTGGAGCGGCGGACGTTGAGGTCCTTGAGCGCGGCCTTGGTGTGCTTGAGGCCCTGGCCCACCAGCTTCCACTGGGCCTTGTCGCTGGCCAGCATGGCGACGATGCCGTCGCGCTCCTCGGCGAGCTCGGCATGCTCGCGGCGGATCTCCATCTCCTCCAGCCGTGCCAGCTGGCGCAGGCGGGTGTTGAGGATGGCGTCGGCCTGGAGCTCGCTGAGCGCGAAGGTCTCGATCAGCTTGGCCTTCGGGTTCTCCTCGTAGCGGACGATACGGATCACCTCGTCCAGATTGAGGTAGGCGATCATCAGGCCGCGGAGGATGTGCAGCCGGGCCTCGATCTTGGCCAGCCGGTGGCGGGCGCGGCGGACCAGCACATCGCGCCGGTGGTCGAGGAAGGCGACGAGGGCCTGCTTCAGCCCCATGACGCCCGGGGTGCCGCGGGCGTCCAGGACGTTGAGGTTGACGCTGAAGCGGGTTTCCAGGGCGGAGAGCTTGAACAGGCTCTCCATCAGGACCTCGGCCTCGACGTTGCGGCTCTTGGGCTCGAGGACCACGCGGACGTCCTCGGCGCTCTCGTCGCGGACGTCGCCCAGCAGGGGGGCCTTCTTGGCGTCGATCAGCTCGGCCAGCTGTTCGATCAGCTCGGCCTTGCGGACCTGGTAGGGGATCTCGGTGATGACGATCTGGTACGTGCCCTTGCCCAGGTCTTCCTTGGCCCAGGTGGCGCGGACGCGGACCCCGCCGCGGCCGGTCTCGTAGGTGTTGAGCAGGCTGGACCGCGGCTCGACGATCACGCCGCCGGTGGGAAAGTCCGGACCCGGAATGATTTCCAGAAGCTCGCCGTCGGAAATGTCGGGGCGATCCATCAGCGCGAGCGTCGCGTCGATCACCTCGTTGAGGTTGTGCG
>JAIXTR010000070.1 GCA_027483845.1 Caulobacteraceae bacterium
GAACGCTCGGGCGTGGTCGTTCGTGACGCGGTCGCCGCCATGAGCGAGATCGAAAGCTCGGCCCAGCAGATCGGTAACATCATCGGGGTGATCGACGAGATCGCCTTCCAGACCAACCTGCTGGCCCTGAACGCCGGCGTCGAGGCCGCTCGGGCCGGCGAGGCGGGGCGCGGCTTCGCGGTGGTGGCGTCGGAAGTCCGCGCCCTCGCCCAGCGCTCGGCCGAAGCCGCTAAGGAAATCAAGACCTTGATCTCGGCCTCCTCGCAACAGGTGGATCGCGGCGTGGGTCTGGTGGGCGAGACCGGCAAAGTGCTGGAACGCATCCTCACCCAGGTGACCTCGATCAATGGCGCGGTCACCGAGATCGCAGCCTCGGCCCACGAACAGGCCACCGGCCTGCAGCAGGTGAACACCGCCATCAACCAGATGGACCAGGTGACCCAACAGAACGCCGCGATGGTCGAACAGGCCACCGCCGCCAGCCACGCGCTGTCGTCCGAGAGCGAAGCCCTGTCGCGTCTTATGGCCCGCTTCGACCTCGGCGCCGGCTCGGTCCAGGCCGCGCCGGTCGTCCATCGCGCTGCGCCGGCGCCGGCCGCCGCCCCGCCTGCCCCGACCTATTCGCCGGCTCCGGCGATGAAGACCACTGGCCGCGGGGGCGCTGCGCCGAAGCCGGCCTTCGAAGCCGAAGATGACGCCTGGGACGAATTCTAGATGACAGACGAAACCCTCACCCTGGGCGAAAGCCTGGACATGACCGCGGCCGGACCGCTCCACAAGGAGCTCCTCGGCCGACGGGGAAAACCCGTCACGATCGACGCCTCGCAGGTGCGTCGCATCGGCGGCCAATGCCTCCAGGTGCTGCTGTCGGCCCAGTCGACCTGGGCGGCGGATGGCGCGGATTTCCAGATCACCGAACCCTCCACCGAGTTCTCCGACGGACTGACCTTGATGGGAGCTTCCCACCTGGCCCCGGCGGCCGCCCTTTCCCCTGTTCAGGACTGAACCCATGAGCATGACTGTCCTCACCGTCGACGACTCCCGGACCATGCGAGAGATGCTTCGCCTGGCCCTTGCGGACGCCGGCTTCCGCGTCATCCAGGCCGAAGACGGCATCCATGGGCTGGAGGTCCTCCAGGGCGAGACGCCCCAGGTGATCGTCACCGACATCAACATGCCTCGCATGGACGGCTTCGGCTTCATCGAAGAGGTCCGTGGCGACCAGCGGTACCGCGGCATCCCGATCCTGGTTCTGACCACGGAAAGCGACGCCGAGAAGAAGAACCGCGCGCGTATGGCCGGAGCGACCGGCTGGATCGTGAAGCCGTTCAACCCGGTCAAGCTGGTGGACGCCATCCGCCGCGTCGCCGCCTGACCACCTTGAACCAAGAGTAGGAAACCACACCCGTGGATCCCTTAGCCGCCATCCTCGAGACGTTCTTCCAGGAATGCGAAGAGCAGCTCGCCGAGCTCGAATCCGGACTGCTCGCCATGGAAGGCGGAGACACGGATCCCGAGATCGTCAACGCCGTCTTCCGCGCCGTGCACTCGATCAAGGGCGGAGCCGGCGCGTTCAGCCTGGAAGCGCTGATCCGGTTCGCGCACGTCTTCGAGACCGCGCTTGACGAGGTTCGCTCGGGTCGGATGAGCCCCACGAGCGACGTGCTCAAGACCATGCTGCGCGCCGCCGACGTGCTCGCCGACCTGGTGCGCGCCGCGCAGGCCAAGGAAGAGGGCGAACACCCGAACGCCGCGGCCCTGGTTGAGGAATTGAAAGCGCTCAGTGGCGGCGCCGTTGATACGTCGGGATCTGAAGAGGACTGGGGCGACTTCGAATTCACGCCTTCGGTGGTGGCGTTCGACGCGCCGGCCGACGCCGCGCCCGTGGAAGAGGTCGAAATCCAGCCTGGCGTGAAGGTGACCTTCAAGCCGCGCGGCGATCTCTACGCCAAGGCCAACGAGGCGGCGATCCTGCTGCGCGAGCTTGGCCGCATCGGCACGATCGAGGTCGAGCTGGACGCCCATGAAGTCCCGCCGCTGCAGGACCTGGATCCGGAGGCCGCCTACCTTTCCTGGACCATCAACGTCACCGGCGATGTCACCGAAGACTCCGTCCGTGAAGTGTTCGAATGGGTCGACGGCGACTGCGAGCTGAAGGTGGAGCCGCTGGGCGGCGCCCCAGCGCCCGGCGCTGACGCCGGCTTCGACCTGTCGGCCCTGCTGGCCCGCGTCCAGGACGACACACCCGCCGCGCCGCCCGCCGCGATTGAACTCGAGCTCGAAGCGCCGCTGGCGCTGGAGCCGGCCCCGGCGCCGGAACCCGTCGCCCCCGCTCCGGTCGCCCCTGCGCCTGTGGTCGCCGCGGCCCCGCCCCCGGCTCCGGCCCTCCCCCCGGCCGCCGCCAACGAACACGCGGCCGACGGCCAGGGCGCAGGCTCGCGCAAGGCCGAAGCCGGCGCGACGATCCGCGTGGATCTCGACCGCGTCGACCGCCTGATCGACCTGGTCGGCGAGTTGGTGATCAACCAGGCTGTGCTGGCCCAGCGCGTCATGGAAGCCGGCCTCGCTCGCGCCTCCGCCGTCGCCATGGGTCTGGACGAACTTGAGCAGCTGACCCGCGAGATCCAGGACAGCGTCATGGCCATCCGGGCCCAGCCCGTGAAGTCCGTGTTCCAACGCATGCCGCGGCTGGTGCGTGAAGTGGCGGCCATGACCGGCAAGCCCGTCCGGCTGGTGACGGAAGGCGAAGGCACCGAGGTCGACAAGACCGTGATCGAGCGTCTCGCCGACCCGCTGACGCACATGATCCGCAACGCGATCGACCACGGGCTGGAAAGCCCCGAGAAGCGCGCCGCCGCCGGCAAACCCGCCGAAGGGGTCGTCAAGCTCTCGGCCGCGCACCGCTCTGGCCGCATTGTTATTGAGGTCTCCGACGACGGGGGCGGCATCAACCGCGAGCGCGTCAAGTCGATCGCCATCGAGAAGAACCTGATCTCGGCCGAGGCGACGCTCTCGGACGAAGAAATCGACAACCTGATCTTCATGCCGGGCTTCTCGACCGCCAGCGAGGTCAGCGACATCTCTGGCCGTGGCGTGGGCATGGACGTGGTCCGCCGCTCCATCCAGGCGCTGGGTGGCCGCATCACCATCACCTCGCGTCCCGGCAAGGGCTCGACCTTCACCATGAGCCTGCCGCTGACCCTCGCGGTGCTCGACGGCATGGTCGTGTCGGTCGAGGGCCAGACCCTGGTCGCTCCGATCACCGCGATCATCGAGACGCTGCAGCCCAAATCCGAGGACGTCCACAGCCTGGGCGGACATGCCCGGGTGATCTCGATCCGCGGCGGCTTCGTGCCCCTGATCGACGTCGGCATGGCGCTGGGCTACCGCCGCGAGCCGCTGCCGGCGACGCAAGGCGTGGCCCTGCTGATCGAAGGCGAAGGCGGCTCCCGCGCGGCCCTGCTCTGCGATGCGATCCAAGGTCAGCGTCAGGTCGTGATCAAGTCTCTCGAAGCCAACTATCGCCAGGTCCCTGGCGTCGCCGCTGCCACCATCCTCGGCGACGGTCGCGTGGCCCTCATCCTCGATATCGACACCATCGTCACCGTGTCCCGCGGCGACATGCGCAAGGCAGGCTGAATATGAACCAAGTCATCAGTCAGAACGGCCAGACCCAGGCGGGCGGCATGAGAGAACTCATCTCCTTCCGGATTGGCGCGCAGGAATTCTGCGTCGACATCATGGCCATCCGCGAGATCCGCGGCTGGACCGCAGCCACGGCGCTGCCGCAGTCGCCGTCGTTCGTCCGCGGGGTCATCAACCTGCGCGGCGCGGTCCTGCCGATCGTCGACCTGGCCTCGCGGCTCGGGTTTGAGAGCACCGAAGCCAACGACCGCAACGTCATCATCGTCGCCCAGATCGGCGAGCAGGTGGTGGGGCTGCTGGTGGACGCCGTCAGCGACATCCTGACGATCACGGACGACATGATCCAGCCGACCCCGGACGTCGCGTCCGAGACGGCCAAGACCTTCGTGCGCGGCCTGATCCCGATGGAAGGCCGCATGATCAGCCTGATCGGCCTCGAGCGCGTGCTCCCCGAGCTGGAGCTGGAAGCCGCCTAATGTCCGTCAGTGCGCCGACATCAATGCGCCCAGGCGCGAATATGGTCGAAGGCGAGTTCGCGTTCACCGAGTCCGATTTCCGCAAGATTTCGGCAATGGTGCATGGCGACGCCGGCCTTCACCTGCCCGACGCGAAGGCGACGCTGGTCTATTCCAGACTGGCGAAGCGGCTTCGCGCCCTGGGCCTGACCAACTTCAAGGACTACTGCGCCCTGGTCGCGGGAGCCGACGGCGTGGACGAGCGGCAGAAGATGCTGGCCGCGCTCACCACCAACGTGACCCGCTTCTTCCGCGAGCCGCACCACTTCGAGCATCTGAAGGAAAAGGTCCTCCCGCCCCTGCTGGACGCGGCGCGTAGCGGCGGCAAGGTTCGGATCTGGTCGGCGGCGTGCTCCAGCGGTCAGGAACCGTTCTCCATCGCCATGACCATCCTGTCGCTGATGCCAGAAGCGCCCGACCGCGACATCAAGGTCCTGGCCACCGACATCGACCCCAACATGGTCGCCGAAGGCCGCTCAGGGACCTACGCCGAACATCTGCTCGACGGCGTGCCCGACGCCTACCGCAAGCGCTGGACCAGCGCCGTGGCCGGCGGCGAGGTGCGCATGGCCGACGAACTGCGCGCGCTGGTGACCTTCAACGAGCTCAACCTGATCGGCGAGTGGCCGATGAAGGGCGCGTTCGACGCGATCTTCTGCCGCAACGTGGCAATCTACTTCGAAGACGACACCCAGGCCCGCCTGTGGAACCGGTTCGCGCCCCTGAACAAGGTGGGTGGCGCGCTCTACATCGGGCACTCCGAACGTATCCAGGGCCCGGCCGTCGATCTCTACAAGCCCGACGGCGTCACCACCTACCTGCGTGTGGCGGAGGCCAAGCGATGATCCGCGTTCTCGTCGTCGACGATTCCAGCACGATGCGCCGCCTGATCAGCGCGGCCCTCTCCGCTGACCCCGAACTGACGGTGGTGGGCGAAGCTGGCGACCCCTTGGAAGCCCGTGAGGCGATCAAGGTCCTGAACCCCGACGTCATCACCCTCGATGTCGAAATGCCGAACATGAACGGCCTCGACTTCCTGGAACGTCTGATGCGTCTGCGGCCGATGCCGGTCGTGATGGTCTCCACCCTCACCGCCCGCGGCACGGAGGCGACGCTCACGGCGCTCGAACTCGGCGCGATCGACTGCGTCGAGAAACCAGGCGGGGCCGATCCCGTCGGATTCAGCCGCCTGGCCGACAAGGTCAAGATCGCCGCCCGGGCGCGGGTCCGCCACAAGGCCACGCGCGCCGAGCCGGTCGCCACCGACGTCTACACGCCGTCTGATAAGCTGGTGGCTATCGGGTCCTCGACGGGTGGCGTCGAGGCGCTGCTGACCATCGTCGAGCGCCTGTCGGCCAACTGCGCGCCGACGGTCATCACCCAACATATGCCGGCGAGCTTCACGAAGAGCTTCGCCGAGCGCCTGAACCGCAGCTCCGCGGCCACGGTGTCCGAGGCCTGCGACGGCGATCCCCTGGTCCCCGGGCGGGTCTATGTCGCACCCGGCGGCGACTTCCACCTGGAGGTCGAGGGGCGCGGTCGCCTGCACTGCCGCGTGTCACGCGGCGATCCGGTCAGCGGCCACTGCCCGTCCGTGGACGTGCTGTTCGCCTCCGCCGCCAAGGCCGCCAAGGATCACGCCGTCGGCGTCATCCTGACCGGCATGGGTCGTGACGGGGCGCGCGGGCTCCTCGCCATGCGCGAGGCGGGCGCCCGGACCCTGGGACAGGACGAGGCGACCTCCGTCGTCTACGGCATGCCAAGGGCCGCCTTTGAACTTGGCGCGGTCGAACGCCAGCTTCCCCTCGAGAAGCTGGGCGCCGCTATCCGCAACCTCACGAACAAAGAAACGGAACGCTGACATGCCGGCGACCTCGTCAATTCCCTGTCTTGTCGTCGACGACCAACAAACCATGCGCTCGCTGGTCCGCACGGGCCTGCAGCAGCTCGGGTTCCGCACGATCCACGAAGCGGCCGACGGCGAAGATGGCCTCCGCCACATGCTCTCGCGGCCGGTGCAGCTGGTGATCTCGGACTACAACATGCCCAAGCTTGATGGCTTGGGCCTGCTCCGCGCAATCCGCTCGCACCCGCCGATCCAGAAGACGGCCTTCATCATGCTCACCGGCCGCGCCGACAAGGAGCTGGTGCAACGGGCCGTGCAGTTCGGGGTCAACAACTACCTCGTGAAGCCGTTCACCGTGGGCACCCTGAAGGAGAAGATCGAAGCGATCTTCGGCGTTCTGACGTGAGTTTTGGCCTAAGAGACTCTGACGAAGCCAGCGGCCCGGAGCCTCGCAAGATCCACGTGATCCAGGGGGAGTACCACGTCGCGAAGGGCGACGACGTGGTGCTGACGACCATCCTGGGGTCGTGCGTGGCAGCCTGTATCCGCGACCCGATCTCCGGTTGGGGCGGTATGAACCACTTCCTGCTGCCTGGCGAGGCGGGCGATGAGGGGCTTCGTTATGGCGTGCAGTCGATGGAACTGCTGCTGAACGATCTGCTCCGCAAGGGCTGCCGTCGGGACCTGCTGGAAGTGAAGCTGTTTGGTGGGGGCCACCTCTTCGACGGCCTGTCCGACGTTGGGGGTCAGAATTCGACCTTCGCCGAGAAGTTCGTCCGGGACGAAGGCCTGCGCCACGTGGGCGGCTCGCTGCGTGGCGACCGCGCCCGGCGTATCCAGTTCTGGCCGTCCAGCGGCCGCGCCCGTCAAATTCTGTTGGCCCCCAC
>JAIXTR010000640.1 GCA_027483845.1 Caulobacteraceae bacterium
ACCTTGCCGGCCTTCTCCATCGCTTGGCGGATGACCGTGAAGGCCTCCACCGCCATGTCGCCGTCGGGCGCCAGGAAGTAGGGGTCGTTCCAGTAGAGCCGGTCGATCTCGTCCTCGTCAACGAAGCGCTCGATGTCGAGGGTGCGGGTCGTCTCCAGCCGGACGTTCTTGATCTCCTCGTCGGTGACGACGACGTACTGGCCCTTCTCGACCTCAAAGCCCTTGACGATGTCGGACCGGTCCACCGGCCCGGTCTCCGGGTCAGTGGGGATCATCTTGATCCGGTTGTTGGTCTGCTTGTGCAGCATGTTGAAGCTGACGTCGCTTGTCCGCTGGGTGGCGGTGTAGAGCGCGACGGGACAGCTCACGAGGCTCAGGCGCAGGTAGCCCTGCCAGGTCGGACGGGTGGCCATGGGTGACTCCGGATTCCGCGACTCAACGCCGCCACGGCAGAGTCAGTTCGCAGCTATTTTCCGAGGCCCAGGGTCGGCAGGGCCTGCGCCTGCTGGAAATCGATCTGCGGCTTGCGGAAGTTGGTGCGCACGCCGCTCTCGAAACCGAACTCCATCAGCTTGTCGGTCTTGGCGTCATAGGCGGGCCAGGCCTCGGCGCCACACTTGGGCGCGCCGGTCTTGGCGAAGCTGACCCAGCAGGCGTGCATCAGGCCGGCCATCGCCTTGTCGTCTTCGCCCACCATGCTCATCGGCGTGCGACGACCCCAGTATTCGAAGACGTACTGGATCTCGGCCGCGTGGGCCGCGGTCTTCACCGCAGGCCGGAAACGCGAGCCGACGTAGGAAAAGTGGTAGAGCCAGGCGGGTTTGCCCGCCGCAGCCTTCTCCGCGGCCCAGCGGGCGGCGCCCACCATGATGCGGTCGGTGAAGATGGCGCGGGCCAGGACCTCATCGCCCTTGGCCGCCTCCTCGACGTAGACAGCCCGGGCCGCGGGCGGGATCAGGGCCAGCTGCGCAGGCGCGAGCGGGCCCGGCCCAATCAGCGAATCCTCGCCCGAATTGGCGCCGATCATCAGCGGCACGTCGTCAAACGTTCCGCGCGCCAGGGCCTGGGACGCGGTCTGCGTCATCAGCTTGCCGTCGATGAATGGCCCGTAGTTCCCGCCGATGGGAACCAGGGCCGCGACCGGCAGAGCGCGCAGGTCATCCGCCGTGGCCGTGGCGGATGCGCCGGCCTTGGTCAGGGCGGCCTCACCTTCCTTTTCCTTGGCGGCCAGGGTCACCGGCGGGAACCAGCCGCCGCCGGACTGCACCACCGCCTTCTGATAGAGCCCCTTGGCCTTGGGCGTAGCCAGCAGCGCCAGGGTGCTCATGCCGCCCGCCGACTCGCCGAAGACGGTGACGTTCTTCGGATCGCCGCCGAAGGCCGCGATGTTGCGTTTCACCCACTCAAGGGCGGCGATCTGGTCCATCAGGCCGAAGTTGCCGGTAGCGTTCGCGCCAGCGTCCTTCGTCAGCGCCGGATGGGCGAAATAGCCCAGGGCGCCCAGGCGATAGTTGATCGAGACCAGCACCACGCCGTCGCGGGCGAAGTTGGAGCCGTCATAGACCCAGCCCGCCCCGGTGCGGTGGCTGCCGCCATGGATCCACACCATGACCGGCGCCGTCTTCGCAGCCTTGGGCGCGAACACGTTCAACTGCAGGCAGTCCTCGGCGATCGGCCCGTTGGCACCGCCGGAGTTCGGCGTGTCGTTCGGGAGCATCGGCTGGGGACACGAAGGACCGTTCTTCGTGGCGTCCCGCTCGCCCGTCCACCTGGCCGGGGCCTGAGGCGGCGCCCAGCGCAGCTTGCCCACCGGCGCGGCGGCGAAGCGGATGTTGCGGAAGATGTTGGCCCGGTCCGTCGTCTCGCCCACCAGAACGCCGCCCTCGACCTTGGCCTTCACCGGCGCCTGCGCCTGCGCCGCCCCTGCGGCCAGCCAAGCCGCCGCCAGCATCGCCACCAACCGCATATCCGCCTCCCCGATCTTTGCGCGGATTAGTCCCAGGCTTTCGGCAAGGCGGCAACCTTCGCGACAAAGTTGCGAGGAATAGCTGGATAGGTTCCAGCTTGCAGACGCAGATTACAGATGTATTCTAAGCCGTGTACGAATGTAAACGGAGCGCGACATGCCGGTTCCATCGATGATCGCGCTGGCCTTCTTGGCCGCCTCGGAAGCTGTCGCGGCCCCTCAGGCCCCGGCATCCGCCCCCTCTCCGAGCAAGCCCGTGGAAGAGGTTGTCGTCACAGGCGCCTCCCGCCAGGGTCTGCGCACCGAGGTGGATCGGCGCAGCTATGGCATTGCCGGTGACTTGCAGACGACGACCGGTTCGATTGGCGACGCGCTACGCAACATCCCCTCGGTCAACGTCGATCTGCAGGGAAATGTGAGCCTGCGGGGCGACTCCAACGTCACCATCATGATCGACGGGCAGCCCTCTGGACAATTCAAGGGGGAAAGCCGCGCTTCGGCGCTGCAGAGCCTGCCAGCGGATCAGTTCGAGCGGGTGGAAGTGATCACCACGCCGTCGGCGGAGTTCCGACCGGACGGGTCGGGTATCATCAACCTCATCAGCAAGAAGGTGCGCAAGCCGGGATATTCGGGGACGCTCCGAGCCACCCGGGGAAGCGAGGCGCGCTACACTGCTGGTGTCAGCGGCGGCTACAACGTGGGGAAGCTCAACCTTTCGGGGGACGCCAGCATCCGGCGAGACCCGCAGAAGTTCCAGCAGACCGAGACCCGACATGGACTCGAGGTCGCCGGACGCCCTGCGGAGAGTCGGTATCTCTCGCAGAGCGTCGGCGACGGGCACATCTACAGCCTGCGGGGCGCGGCCGACTACGACCTCGATCCCAAGACCCGTGTGGGTGTCGAACTCCGGGGCAACCGGATGAAGCTGGATGTCGGTCTCTACGAACAAGACGTGGGCCGCGATCCCGCTGGCGCGATCCTGCGGTTGTACGACCGAACCGGCGGCCTGGCGTTCACGCGGTCGAACATGGCGGCCACCACGACGTTCCGGCGCAAGTTCACACAGGACAGCGACCTGTCGCTGAGCCTGCGCTTGGAGCGGACCGACAATGAGAGCCGCACAGCGACCGCAGTGACGACCCGTCTGCCGGCGACCAGCGTCGTGTTCGAGGAAATCCGTCCCGACAACCGGCTCGACGAACTGGAGCTCAAGGCTGACTACGTCAGGCCGTTGGAAAGCGGTGGCAAACTGAAGCTCGGCGCCGATCTCAGCTTGCAGGATTTCGACGCGTCATTTCTGGGGCTCCGAGGTCCTGAGATCGGAGCCCTGAGCAGCCAGCCCGGCCTGACGAACAGGTACCGCTATGATTTCGTGAGCCCGGGCGCCTACGCCACATATGAACGGGCGCTCGGCAAGCTGACAGTGCTGACGGGCTTGCGACTGCAGGCGGTGGATATCGACATCCAGCAGGTCACATCGGGCGAGCGGTTCGGCCAGAACCGACTGAACGTCTATCCGAGCCTGCATCTCGGCTATCGGGTGGACGACGAACAGCAGGTGAGCTTGGCCTTCAGCCGGCGGATCAACCGTTCGCTGCCGCAGGATCTGAACCCCTTCCGCACCTACGTCGATCCGTCGAACGTCCAGCAAGGGAATCCGCGGCTTAAGCCGCTCAAGATGAATTCATTCGAGGCCGCGTGGCAGCGGCGGAAGGGCCCCACCTACTATCTGGCGACGCTGTACTACCGCGACAGCCGCGACGTGCCGAACAATGTCTTCATCGATCTCGGAGAGGGCGTCCTGCTGCAGACCCGGGAGAACCTGGGGCGGCGCAGGGCTGGCGGACTGGAGTTGGTCGCCAACGGCAAGATCACACCGAAACTCTCCTACAACATCAGCAGCAATCTCTTCTGGAACGAGATCGACGCCGGGAACCTGGGGTTCACGGGGCAGCGGTCGGACGTGGCGATCGGCGGGCGGGGGACGTTGAACTGGCAAGTGACCCCGAAGGACTTTCTCCAGGTCAACGCCAACATCCAGAGCGCTCAGCTGACACCCCAGGGCCGCATCGCCGCGAACGGCATCCTCAACCTGGGCTATCGCCATAAGGTCACCGACGACCTTTCGCTGCTGATCACGGCGCAGGATGTCCTGAAGACGACGGACTATGTGATCACGGTGGATCGACCGGACCTGCGGCTCAAGCGCCGCACCGAGGGCAATGTGCGGGCGGTGTTCATCGGGTTCACCTGGGCCTTTGGCGGCGAGGGCAAGCGGCCAAAGGACCCGGGCTTCGACTTCGGCGGCGGGCCACCGGCCAGCTGAATCCGGACTCGGCCGGCTTGACTCCCAGGCTCCTCAGTTCCAGAACAAAGATCGAACAAAAGGAGTCCCGGTCCCATGTCTGGCGTCCGTCCGGCGCGGCTTGCCGCCCTGGCCGCGAAGATCGCCGCCATCGAGACGGGCGGGCGCGCCGACGTGGGCGTCCTGCCCTTCGGCGATGCGCGGATCGACGCCTGCCTGCCGGGCGAGGGGCTGCCCCTGGGTCGCTGGCATGAGGTGGGCGGCGCCGGGCTGGAGGCCGAGACCTGCGCCGCGCCGGCGGCGTTTGCGGCCCTCACGGCGGCTCCCCTGGCCCGCCGGGGGGAAGCGGTGTGGGTGATGCGCCGGGACGACCTCTGGGCGCCGGGGCTTGCCGGGCTGGGCTTCCCGCCGGATCGGCTGATCCAGGTGTGCGCCCGGGACGAGGCCGAGACCCTGGCGGTGATGGAGGACGCCCTGGCCACCGTGGGCGTCAGCGCGGTCTTCGGCGAGGTCGAGACCGTGAACCTGACCGCCGGTCGGCGGCTGCAACTGGCCTGCGAGAAGCGCGGCGCCACCGGGTTCGTGATCAAGCGCCGGCCGTTCGGGGGGAGGGCGAAGACCGAGGCGGCGGGATCGGTGGCCGCCACCCGCTGGCGGATCGGCTCGGCCCCCTCCGCGCCGCCGGCCGGCGAGTTCGGCCTGGGGGCGCCGCGCTTCCGCGTGACGCTGGAACGCTGCCGGGGCGGACGCCTCGGCGAATGGATCCTCGAGGCCCAAGCGGCCTATGCCTGGGAGGCGGACGATGTCGCGAATCCTCTGCGCCTGGTCGCCGACCTGGGCGATCGCGAACTGGCGCCGTCGGAACCCGTCGAGCGCCGCGCCGCGTGAGGCCCCCCTCGCGCTGATCGCCACCGTCCGCCAGGTCCGCCGCCTGTCGGCCGTCAGCGTCGAGGCGGCACGGCGGGGCCTGCATGTCGGACAGAAGGCCACCGACGCCATGGCGCTGGCGCCCGATCTGGTCACCGCCGAGGCCGAGCCCGCGGCGGACGCCCTGGCGCTCGCCGCCCTGACGGACTGGTGCGTGCGGTTCTCCCCGGCGGTGGCCGCCGACCCGCCGGACGGCCTGTTCCTGGACATCTCGGGCGTCGACCACCTGTTCGGGGGCGAGGCCGAGCTGATGGCGGAAATCCGGGCCCGTCTGGACGCCAACGGCCTGCCCTTCCGCCTGGCCATCGCCGACACGCCCGGCGCGGCCTGGGCGCTGGCGCACTTCGGCCGGGACGGGATGATCGCCCCGCCGAACGGCCAGGGCGACCTGCTGGCCCCGCTGCCGCCCGCAGCCCTGCGCCTGGACCCGGAATCCGCGGCCCAGATCGAACGCCTGGGCCTGCGGCGGGTCGGCCAGCTGATGGAGATTCCGCGCGCGCCCCTGGGCCGCCGGTTCGGCGCCCTGACCCTCGACCGGCTGGACCAAGCCCTGGGCCGCTCCGCCGAGGCCCTGCGCTTCCGTCGTCCGGCGACGCCCTGGATCGCGCGCCTGGCCTTCTTCGAGCCGATCAGCGCGCCCGAAGACATGGCCCGCGTCACCGTGGACGTCACCGCCAAGCTGTGCGCCCGGCTGGAGGCCGAGGGGCATGGCGGCCGTCGTTTCGAGATCGCCTTTCACCGGGTGGACGGCAAGGCGCTCCCCATCGCCGTGGGCCTGTCGCTGGCCGGCCGCGACGCCACGCGCATCGCGCGCCTGTTCCACCCCAAGGTCGAGACCGTCGATCCCGGCTTCGGGATCGAGAGCGTGACCATCGCCGCCTATGCGGTCGAGCCGGTGGGCGGCCGCCAGATCCGCATCGACGCGGGCGCGAATGCGGCGGTCGAAGACGGCCTGGCGCCTCTTGTGGACCGCCTCGCCAATCGCCTGGGGCCCGCCGCCGTCTGGCGCGCCGCCCCGGTGGAGAGCCATGTGCCGGAACGCGCCGTGGGGCGGGAGCCCGCCCTCGGTGTCCCGGACGCCCAGGCCCGGCCCTGGGACCGCGAGGTCCCCCGGCCCATCCGCCTGTTCCAGCGTCCCGAACCCCTGGAACAGGTGGTCGCGCTCATGCCCGACGACCCGCCGGTGCAGTTCCGCTGGCGCGGCCGCCTGCACCGCGTGCGGCGGGCCGAGGGTCCGGAGCGGATCGGCGAGGAGTGGTGGAAGGCCGACATCGGCGACGTGTCCGTCGGCCATATCCGCGACTACTACCGGGTGGAGGACGCCGAGGGCGGGCGCTTCTGGCTGTTCCGGGCGGGTCTCTA
>JAIXTR010000115.1 GCA_027483845.1 Caulobacteraceae bacterium
GGCGGGACATTCCCTACCGGGACCTGCCCGAAGCCGACTATGCCGCGGCCCTCGTTGGGGCAGGCCTGCCGCAATCCCTGGCTGCGGCCATCGCCGGCTGGGACGTCGCGGCGGCCAAGGGCGCGCTGTTCGATGACAGTCGCCAGCTATCCAAGCTGATCGGCCGCGCGACCACGCCGCTGTCGGAGAGCGTGGCGGACGCCCTGACCTAGCAACTGAAAGGCGGACGCGAGAGCCGATCTCGCGTCCGACCGACGCCGACCTAGCGCGACGCCAGCTTCATCTGCTCGCCAAAGTGGGTGTCGATGGCGTTGGCGACGGCGCGCATCAGGCGGGTCCGGGCGGCGGGGTCGCGCAGACGCGCTTCGTCCTCGGGATTGTTGACGAAGCCCATCTCCAGCAGCACGGCCGGCACGTCGGGCGCCAGCAGCACCATGAAGCCCGCGTCGCGATGGCTGCGGCGCAGCATCGGCGCCTTGCCCTCGATGCTGGACACCAGGGTCTGGGCGAAGATGGCCGAGCGATTGCGGGTGGCGCGCTGCGTCAGGTCGAACAGGATGTCGCGGACGCCCTGGTCGCCGCTCAGGCTGGCCTTCATGAACCAGTCGTCGCGACTGACGAACCGGGTCGCCCGGGCGGAGGCCTTGTCCGACAGGGTGTAGACGCTGGCGCCCTTCAGGTTGGTCTCGGGCGCCGAGTCGGAGTGCAGCGAGATGAACAGGTCGGCGCCGGCGCGCTGGGCCACGCGCACGCGGTCCTCCAGCGGCACATAGACGTCCGAGGACCGGGTCAGCACCACCTTGTAGCGGCCGGATTTCCCCAGCTGGTCGGCCAGCGACAGGGCGGCGGCCAGGTTCACGTCCTTCTCGAAGCCCGCGACACCCGAGGCGCCGACATCGCGGCCGCCATGGCCAGCGTCGATGACCACCACCTTCTTGAGCGGCAGGGCCGGCTTCTTCACGGGCACGAACTGGGTGCGAATCGGTGGCGGCGGCGCGGCGACCGTGGTGGTCGAGGTCATGACCGCCCGGGGCTGGCTGGCGGCGACGTCGATCACATAGCGATAGTTGGCCACCCCGTCGGCCGGCGGCAGCAGGAAGCGCCGCTTCAGCCGGGCGTCGCCCGAGAGTTCGAGTTGCAGCCGCGCCCCGCCCTGGACCTGATCCACCATCCAGGCCCGCACGACGCCCTTGCCGGCGCCCTGCTGGGTTTGGCCCGCGATCACATTGGGCAGCATGATCACCACGCGGCGATCGGCGGCCCCGTCGGAGACGATCTTGGCGCTGGTCGCGCCGTCCAGGTCGATGACCAGGCGGGTCTCGGCGGAATCGCCGCCCATGCGGACCTTGATCAGGGCGGCGGTTTCGGTGGCGGCGTGGCCGACGGCGAAGGCGGTCAGGCCCACGGCCACGGCGGCGCAGGCGGCGATAAGGCGCCCCCGACCGTCCCGCACCATGCCCTTCAGCCGCCCCAGCATGCTAACGCCCCGAAAACACGGAGATTCGCGAAACGCGAACCGAGGACCCATATAGGCCCCGACCCCGTAGACAAAGGGTTAACGAGGTCTTGCCGACGATGGGGTGTGCGGGTCGGGCGCACAAGCTTCCGTGAAGCGCGCTGCGTGACCGATCGATGAAGCGCGGCTTTCCTTTTGCATCCCACTGTTGCAATGTCGCCCCGCGTGACATCGGAGCGCCCGATCCGGCCCCGTTCGCCACGCGACAAAACCAGCCGGCGTCGGCTTCGACCGAGTTCTCGGTGACGACGCATCATCCGATCCGCATCCCTCGGGACGCGCCTAGGAACACACCCGATGAGCTGCGCAGCTCGAGCCACATCTGGCCCCAAGGCCTCCCGAACCGCCGTTTCCGGCGCGTTCGCGGTCTGCGCGCGCGCTCATCCCATAAGCAGGCAGCGCCCGGGCCGACACGCCCCCGCGCGCCGCGGAGATACGAATGCCCAAGACTATGTTGATCGACGCAGCCCACGCGGAAGAGACGCGTGTGGTGGTCGTCGACGGGAACCGCGTCGAAGAGTTTGATTTCGAAAGCCAAAATCGGAAACAGCTTCGCGGGAACATCTACCTCGCCAAGGTGACGCGCGTTGAGCCGTCCCTCCAGGCGGCCTTCGTCGAATATGGCGGCAACCGCCATGGCTTCCTGGCCTTCAACGAAATCCACCCGGACTACTATCAGATCCCCGTCGCCGACCGCGAAGCGCTGCTGCGCGAAGAGGCCGAGGACCACGACGACGACGAGCGGCCCGCCCGCGGTCGCCGCGGCGCGTCCGAGGATGGCGACGAGGAAGACGCCGACGTCCACGTCTCCGACGACGAAGACGACGTGATGGAAGAAGAGCTGGCGCGCCGTCGCCGCCGGCTCATGCGCCGCTACAAGATCCAGGAAGTGATCCGCCGCCGGCAGATCATGCTGGTGCAGGTCGTCAAGGAAGAGCGCGGCAACAAGGGCGCGGCCCTGACCACCTACCTCTCCCTGGCCGGTCGCTACGGCGTCCTGATGCCCAACACCGCCCGTGGCGGCGGCATCTCCCGCAAGATCGACACGGCGACCGACCGCAAGCGCCTGAAGGGCGTGGTCGCCAGCCTGGCCGTGCCGCAGGGCATGGGCCTGATCGTCCGCACGGCCGGCGCCAAGCGCACCAAGGCCGAGATCAAGCGCGACTACGACTATCTGCTGCGCCTCTGGGAGAACATCCGCGAGAAGACGCTGCACTCGATCGCCCCGGCGCTGATCTACGAGGAAGAAGACCTCGTGAAGCGCACGATCCGCGATCTCTACGACAAGGACATCGACGAGGTCTGGGTCGAGGGCGAGGCCGCCTTCAAGGAAGCCCGCGACTTCATGCGGATGCTGATGCCCAGCCAGGCCAAGAAGGTCATGGCCTACCGCGAGCCGACGCCGCTGTTCGTCAAGCACCGGGTCGAGGACCACCTCAGCCAGATCTACACCCCGGTCGTGCCCCTGCGCTCGGGCGGCTATCTGGTGATCAACCAGACCGAGGCCCTGGTCGCCGTCGACGTGAACTCCGGCCGCTCCACCCGTGAGCGGAACATCGAGGCCACGGCGCTGAAGACCAACATGGAGGCGGCCGAGGAGGCCTGCCGCCAGCTGCGTCTGCGCGACCTCGCCGGCCTGATCGTCATCGACTTCATCGACATGGATGAGTCGAAGAACAACCGCGCCGTCGAGAAGAAGCTGAAGGACGCGCTGAAGGACGACCGCGCGCGGGTCCAGATGGGCAAGATCAGCCCGTTCGGCCTGATGGAAATCAGCCGCCAGCGCCGCCGTACCGGCGTGCTGGAAGGCACCACTCACGTCTGCGAGCACTGCCAGGGCACCGGCCGGGTCCGTTCGGTGGAGTCCAGCGCGCTGGCCGCCCTGCGCACCCTCGAGATCGAGGCCCTGAAGGGCGGCGGCGAGGCCACCCTGCGCGTGCCGCGCGCCGTCGGCCTCTACATCCTGAACGAGAAGCGCGCCCACCTGGCCCGCCTCAACCAGACCTTCGGGCTCTTCGTCACCGTGGTGATCGAGGACGAGATGGCGCACGCCGAGCACGTCATCGAGCGCACCTCGATGGAGATCCGGCCCGATCACGTGCCCGCCGTCACCACGTCGCTGCAGCCCTATGAGCCGGCCGCCGAGGACGACGACTTCGACGACGAGGCCTACGACGACGAGGACGAGCTCGAAGACGAGGAAGAAGACGAGGCAGCCCTCGAGCGCGAGGACACCGACGACGACACCCCGCACGCCCGCAATCCCCGTGAAGACGCCGCGCCGCGCGGCGACGACGACGAGGAAGGCGGCCGGCGTGGTCGTGGTCGCCGCCGCCGTCGCGGAC
>JAIXTR010000415.1 GCA_027483845.1 Caulobacteraceae bacterium
GGGCTTTGTACCCCTGGACTCAAGAACACGAGCGAGGGGTCGCGAGACAATGTCATCGGAACGGCAGGCGCCGACGCGCCGGCAGATGCTGCACGCCATCGGGCTGATGGGCGGAACCGCGGCGCTCTATCAGATGATGACCACCTTCGGTCATGCGGCCGAGACGCGGTTCCCGGGGCCACCGAACCTGAGCGGGGCGCGCAAGGGGTCCAGCGTGATCGTGCTGGGCGCGGGCCTGGCCGGGATGCTGGCGGCCTATGAGCTGGAGAAGGCGGGCTACAAGGTCCAGATCCTGGAATACCAGAACCGGCCCGGCGGTCGTAACTGGTCGCTGTATGGCGGGGACAAATTCACCGAGATGGGCGGGGCGACCCAGAACGTCGGCTTCGCCAAGGGCAACTACCTGAACCCCGGCCCGTGGCGGATCCCGCACCACCACAAGACTCTGCTGCACTATTGCAAGGCGTTCGGCGTGGCGCTGGAGCCGTTCATCCAGTTCAACCACAACAGCTATGTGCACAACACCGACGCGTTCGGGGGGCAGCCGCAGCGCTACCGGATGCTGGCCGCCGACTTCGAGGGCGGGGTGGCCGAGCTGCTGGGCAAGGCGATGGACCAGAAGGCGCTGGATACGAAGCTGACGCCCGAGGACATGGACCGGCTGAAGGAAGCGCTGCGCTCCTGGGGCATGCTCGATGAGAACATGCGCTACACCAAGGGTCTGCGCTCCTCGAGCCATCGCGGCTTCGACCTGCCGCCCGGCGGTGGGGTCAACGGGGCGCCCAAGCCGTCCGACCTGCTGCCCTTCGACGAGGTGGTGAAGTCGGGGATCGCGGCGAACATGGCGTTCTTCATGAACGACGAGTTCCAGACGACGATGTTCCAGCCGGTGGGCGGCATGGGCAAGATCGGCGAGGGCTTCGCCCGCCAGGTCGGCCGTCTGGTGACCTACAACGCCAAGGTCACCAAGCTGATGCAGGACAAGTCCGGGGTGTCGGTGAGCTATACCGACACGGTCAAGGGCCAGGACCTGACGGCCAAGGCCGACTTCTGCGTCTGCACCATCCCGCTGACGGTGCTGAGCCAGATCGAGACCAACCTGACGGAGAAGAAGCAGGCGGCGATCGCCGCGGTGCCCTACTCCAACTCGGTGAAGATCGGCCTGGAGATGCGTCGGCGGTTCTGGGAAGAGGACCAGGACATCTTCGGCGGCCACTCCTTCACCAACCAGGAGATCGGCCTGATCTCCTATCCGAACAACAACTTCTTCCAGGACGGGCCGGCGGTGCTGTTGGGCGCCTTCGCCAGCGGGGCCGGCGGCTATCGACTGGGCGGGATGACGCCGGAACAGCGGATCGAGGCGGCGCTGGAGCAGGGCTCGGTCTTCCACCCGCAGCAGTACCGCAAGGAGTTCTCGAACGGCGCCTCGGTGGCGTGGAACCGGGTGCCCTGGGTGATGGGCTGCTGCGCGCGGTGGAACGAGGACACGCGCAAGGAGCACTACCAGGAGCTGGTGGCGCTGGAGGACCGCATCGTCCTGGCGGGCGAGCACGCGTCCTATGTCGGCTGCTGGATGGAGGGCTCGCTGCTCTCCGCGCTGGACGCCATCACCCGCCTGCACAAGCGCGCGCTGGAGGCCTGAGCATGACGACGCATCGCTTCTTCGGAGCCCTGGCCCTGATGGCCGTGCTGGCGACCCCGGCCCTGGCGGACGAACCCGGGCCGGGCGGATCGAAGCCGCCGGTGGCGAAGACCGGCGAGGAGGTCTACCGGACCTACTGCCAGGCCTGTCACATGGCCGACGCCAAGGGCGCGGTGGGCGCGGGGCGCTTCCCGGCCCTGGCCAACAACGAGCGGCTGGGGACCACGGCCTACGCGGCCTACATCGTCGCCAACGGCAAGGGCGGGATGCCCTGGTTCAAGGACACGCTGAGCAAGGACCAGGCCCAGGCGGTGCTGACCTATCTGCGCACCCACTTCGGCAACGCCTACAAGGAGCCGGTGACGGCGGAGGACGTGGCGGCGTTCGGGCAGAAGCCGATGCGTTGAGTCCGGCGCTTCGGCGCGTGACAAGCGCGCCGGTCTCGTCTTTGTTTGGCGCGCCTGCCGATTTGCAGGGCCAAAAACAAACCGAGATTTCGAAGGGACGGATTTCAGTATGCCCCCACGCATGTTGCCGGAGCCAACGCCGGAGACCCGCCATTTCTGGGACGGCTGCAAGGCGGGCGAGCTTCGCCTGCAGCGCTGCACCTCCTGCCAGGAGAGCTATTTCCCGCCGCGGCCGTTCTGCCCGGCGTGCGGCAGCCGCGACGTCGAGGTCTACAAGGCCAGCGGCGAGGGCGTGCTGTGGTCCTACGTCATCAACATGCGGCCGCGGCCGGACATGGGCAGCGAGCCCTATGCGATCGCGGTCGTGAAGCTGGCCGAGGGGCCGACCATGATGACCAACATCGTGGACTGCCCGCAGACGCCCGAGGCGCTGCAGCTGGACATGCCGCTCACGGTGTCGTTCGCCGCGCAGACCGACGACATCACCCTGCCCCTCTTCACGCCGGCGAAGGGGTGAGCATCATGAGCTGGACCCGCAATTCCGTCGCCGTCGTCGGCGCCGCCGAAACCACCAAGATGGGCAA
>JAIXTR010000007.1 GCA_027483845.1 Caulobacteraceae bacterium
GGTCGCAGGCGGGAACGACCACGGACGGGCCATGGTCGCCGCCCATGGCGTCGATCGAAATCACCAGGGATTGGGTCAAATGAAGTGCTTTCGTCCCTCGGCGAAACCGGATTCGCGGCGCGACCTTACTCCGCGCCGCTGGCGACTGGAAACTAAGCCTTTGGCTCAGTGAGTTTCTTGAGCGCCGCGAAGGGTGATGTCTCCGCCTCAGGGGGCGAATAGTCGAAGGCCGCGCCCGGCTTGCGCGGGAACGGATCGATCTCCAGCGCCAAGTGCTCGAGCACATATCCCGACACATCGACCACATCGCGCTCGAGCATGTCTGGCGGGTCCGGCGCGTCCAGCGCGAGGTCCTGTTCGCCGCCTTCATCCGGCAGGGCGTGCGGGCTGCCGTTGGGGACGGCGCGCACGTCGATGCGGCCCTCGACCGCCTGCTCGAACGGATCCAGCGAGATGCCGCAGACCTGTTCGACGACGGCCTCGAAACGCCCGCTCAGCTCAACCCCGTCCAGCCAAGGCTTGGCCGTCACGCTTGCCGTAAACGCCGGAAGGCTGCGGAGGCCCAGCTCCTTGGCGATCGCGGTCCGTTGGGCCGCGTCCGGCGACAGGGTCAGCCGAACGGGACCGTGGGACAGTTCGTGCAGCTTCAGGGAGAGCGGCCAGGTCACATCGGCCCCCATGCGACGTCACCGGCGACGAGGATTTCCAGGGGCTGCGCCGCGATCACCGCGCGCTGGGCCAGCAGATAGTCGCCCATCGGCACGGCCAGGGCCGGATCCCGATCGGCGTAGACGGTGCGTGCGACGAGCGCGTGCAGCGCTGTTCGATCCGGCAGCGACGCCAGGGCGGCCTCGTAGGACTGGACGCGACCGTAGAACGCCTCGCCCAGCTTGCGCATCCGCTTGCCCACGACGGTGTCGCCTACGCCCAGTTCGCGCAGCGCGTTGTCCAGGCCGCTGAGGTAGGTATCGAACAGGACCTGGGCGACGTCGGCCGCCTGGGGCCCCTGCCCCTTCAGACGCTCGAGCAGCAGATAGGTGTGCAGACTATAGAGCTCGAAGCGGCCCTCGACCGTGTCGGGCGCGCCGAGGTCGGCGTACAGGGCCGGAACGCGCGCCTGGCCGACGACGCGCGCGTACAGTTCGCGACCCGCAACGACGGCTGGCCTCGGCTTGAACAGGCGCTTGAGCATCAGGTGGCCTCGATTTCGCCCGAAGCAGGGACTAAAGGCGGCATTGAACTAAGGGGCGGCCGGCGATAGGTCAAAGCCTCTTGCCGTCCGGCAAACAGAAACGAGTCCTGATGTCCCGCAACGCCGCTCTCGCCGCCTTCGCCGCCGTCACCCTGGCGGCCGCCGGTCTTTCGGCCTGCTCGCCGATCACCAGCTACTCCGGTTTCCAGGCGATCGACAGCGATCCCAAGGACGTGAAGGTCGGTACGGACACGAAGTCCACCGTCCGCGCGAAGCTCGGGTCGCCCTCGGTGCAGTCCACCTTCGATCCGAACGTCTGGTTCTACGTGAACCAGGTCAAGGAGCGGGTGGCGTTCCAGCGGCCGAAGGTCACCCAGCGCAACGTGACGGCGATCCAGTTCAATAAGGAGACCGAGATGGTGGAGACGGTGAACGTCTACACCCTCAAGGACGGCAAGGTGATCGCGTTCAACAACCGCGAGACCCCCACCCGCGGCCGCGAAATGACGGTGCTGGAACAGCTGCTGGGCAGCGTGGGTCGCGGCACCATGCTTCCGCAGGATGACGAAGGCGTTCCCGGCAACCGGCCCGGCGACCGCCGCTAGATCTCTTCGCGACCGTTCGGGACGCCAGCCAAGAGAAAGGCCCCGGAGAGCGATCTCCGGGGCCTCTTCGTTTGTCGGCGGATCGGGCCTAGTGGGCGGCCAGCACCGCCAGCAGCAACAGCGCCACGATGTTCGTGATCTTGATCATCGGGTTCACCGCCGGTCCGGAAGTGTCCTTGTAAGGGTCGCCGACGGTGTCACCCGTCACGGCGGCCTTGTGGGCCTCAGACCCCTTGCCGTGCATGACGCCGTCCGAGTCGGTGAAGCCTTCTTCGATCACCTTCTTGGCGTTGTCCCAGGCGCCGCCGCCGCTGGTCATCGAAATGGCGACGAACAGGCCGGTGACGATCACCCCCATCAGCATGGCGCCGACGCTGGCGAAGGCGTCCACCTTGCCGGCGATGGCGTTGATGACGAAGAACAGCACGACGGGCGACACGACCGGCAGCAGCGAGGGGACGATCATCTCCTTGATCGCCGCCTTGGTCAGGATGTCGACGGCGCGGCCGTACTCGGGCTTCACCTCGCCGGTCATGATGCCGGGGTTTTCCCGGAACTGACGACGGACCTCGACCACGACCGACTGGGCCGCACGACCCACGGCCGTCATCGACATGCCGCCGAACAGGAACGGCAGCAGGCCGCCGAACAGCAGACCCACGACCACGTACGGGTTGGACAGGTCGAACGCGACCGCGCCCAGGCCGTCGAAGAACGACCCCGGCGTGGCATTCGCGGCGAAGTACTTGAGGTCCTCGGTATAGGCGGCGAAGAGCACCAGGGCGCCCAGGCCGGCCGAACCAATGGCATAGCCCTTGGTCACGGCCTTGGTGGTGTTGCCCACGGCGTCGAGGGCGTCGGTCGTGACGCGCACTTCCGGGGGCAGGCCCGCCATCTCGGCGATGCCGCCGGCGTTGTCGGTGACCGGACCGAAGGCGTCCAGCGCAACCACGAAGCCCGCCAGCGACAGCATCGCCGTGGTCGCGATCGCGATCCCGAACAGGCCCGCCAGATTGTAGGTCACGATGATGCCGACGATGATCACGATCGCCGGGGCCGCGCAGGCCTCGAGCGACATGGCCAGGCCCTGGATCACGTTGGTGCCGTGTCCCGAGACAGACGCCTGGGCCACCGACTTCACCGGGCGGAAGTTGGTGCCGGTGTAGTACTCGGTGATCATCACGATCAGCGCCGTGATCGCCAGGCCCGCGAGCGAGCAGTAGAACAGCGACATGGCGCTGAACGTCTTGCCGTTGACGGTCAGGTCTTCCGTCACGAGCGACGGGATAAGGAAATAGAGCGCGATGGCCGACAGCACGCCGGTCACGATCAGACCCTGATACAGCGCGCCCATGATCGAGCCGCTCTTACCCAGGCGCACCGCGAAGGTGCCGAGGATCGAGGTCACAATGCAGACGCCGCAGATGGCGAGCGGCAGCAGCATGATGTTGGGCAGGATCGCCGTGCCACCGAAGAAGATGGCGGCCAAGACCATGGTGGCGACCGTGGTCACCGCATAGGTCTCGAACAGGTCGGCGGCCATGCCGGCGCAGTCGCCGACGTTGTCGCCCACGTTGTCAGCGATGGTGGCGGCGTTGCGCGGGTCATCCTCGGGGATGCCGGCTTCGACCTTGCCCACCATGTCGCCGCCGACGTCGGCGCCCTTGGTGAAGATGCCCCCGCCCAGGCGGGCGAAGATGGAGATCAGGGAGGCGCCGAAGCCCAGCGAGACCAAGCCGTCGATCACGTGGCGATCCGACGGCTGCAGGCCCTGGGTTCCGGTCAGGAAGGCGTAGTAACCCGCAACGCCGATCAGGGCGAAGCCCGCGACGAGCAGGCCCGTGATGGCGCCGGACGTGAAGGCCAGCTTCAGGCCCTTGGCGAGGCTTTCCGAAGAGGCCTGCGCGGTCCGGACGTTGGCCCGCACCGAGATCAACATGCCCGCGAAGCCCGCCGCGCCCGAGAGCACGGCGCCGATAAGGAACCCGGCCGCGGAATAACCCCCGATCAGGAAATAGAGGATGACCAGCACAACCACGCCGACGATGGCGATCGCGGTATACTGACGCTTGAGATAGGCCTGCGCGCCCTCCTGGATCGCCGCGGCGATCTCCTGCATGCGCGCATTGCCCGGCGAGGCTTTCAGGAGCGAAACGGTCTGGAGGATGCCGTAAAGCACCGCCAGCGCGCCTGCGCCGATCACCAA
>JAIXTR010000143.1 GCA_027483845.1 Caulobacteraceae bacterium
ACATCGGCGCGAATGTGAACTTCCCTATCGGCGAGACGACCGCCCGCGTCTTCACAAAGGTCTGGGAAATGGCCTGCTTCTCGGGGTTCCTGACAGGGCGGGAGGCGGCGCGACGGATGACGCCGCGGGGCCGCGGCACCATCATCTTCACTGGGGCGACGGCCTCGGTTCGCGGGGGCAAGGGCTTCGCGGCCTTTGCGGCGGCCAAGCACGGCTTGCGCGCTGTCAGCCAGTCCATGGCGCGGGAACTGGGCCCGCAGGGCGTGCACGTGGCGCACACCATCATCGACGGGGCCATCGACACCGCCTGGATCGCCGAGAATTTCCCGGCCCGTTACGCGTTGAAGGATCAGGACGGCATCCTCAAGCCGGACCACATCGCCGACGCCTATTGGATGCTGCACACCCAGCCGCGGGACGCCTGGACGCACGAGCTGGACCTGCGCCCCTGGATGGAGACCTTCTGATGGCCCGGACCGTTGAGTTCTTCTTCGATGTCGGCAGCCCGGCCAGCTACGTCGCCTATCGGCGGCTTCCAGCCATCGCGGCCCGCACCGGCGCAACCATCGACTACCAGCCGTTTCTGCTGGGGGGCGTCTTCAAGGCGACGGGCAATCATTCTCCAGCCGAAATCCCGGCCAAGGGCGCCTGGACCAGCGTGGACCTCGCCCGCCACGCTGAGCGGCACGGCGTGCCCTTCGCCCGCAATCCGTTCTTCCCGATCAACACCCTGCATCTGATGCGCGGCGCGGCCGGGCTGCAGGACGATCCGCGGTTCATCGCCTATCTGGATGCAGTGTTCGACGCCATGTGGCGCGAGCCGCGCAATCTGGGAGATCCAGCCGAGATGCCGGCGGTCCTGGCCCGCGCTGGCATCGATGCCGACGCCTTCACGGCGCTGATCGCCGCGGACGCGACCAAGGCGCGGCTGAAGGCGACAACGGAAGCCGCCGTGGCCCGTGGCGCATTCGGCGCGCCGACCTTCTTCGTCGGCGATGCGATGTATTTCGGTCAGGACCGGCTGGACTGGGTTGAAGAGGCCCTCGCGGCCTGACAGCGACGCACTTCACCACCCGCACTTGAGGCGGGCGGCGCGCCGCTATAGGTTCCGCGCTCATTTACGCGACTGCGCCGCCGGAGCTCCCCTGACGTGACGGATCTATTCGAAGAGGTCGAAGAGCAACTTCGCTCCGACCGCTACAAGCAGTTCGCCCGCAAGGCGCTGCCGTGGATGCTAGGGATCGCCGCCGCCGCGCTCATCGCCACCCTGGGCTACTGGGGCTACGACAGCTACCGCAGCAAGCAGATCGCGACCGCCTCGGAGCAGTATTCCGCGGCGATGGACGCCTTCGCCGCCGGCGACAAAGCCAAGGCTCAGGAGCTGTGGACCACCGTGTCCCAGTCGCAGGCCAAGGCCTACAAGTCGCTGTCCCTGATGCACCTGGGCGCCTTCGCCGTGGAGGCCAACAAGCCGGCCGACGCCGTGAAGCTGTTCGACGAAGCCGCCGCGGCTTCGCCGGATCCGATCATCGGTGACGCCGCCCGCCTCAAATCCGCCTTCGCGCTCCTCGACACCGCTCCTCTCAAGGATTTGGAGGGGCGTTTGAAGCCGCTGATGGAAGATGGCCACCCCTACCGGGTCCAGGCCCGCGAAGCCCTGGCGTTCGCCAAGCTCAACGCCGGCGATCTGGCCGGCGCCCGTGGCGATTTCGTCCTGATCTCGCAGTCGCTCGACGCCCAGCAGGGCGCCCAGGCGCGCGCCCAGGCGGCGATCAGCCTGATCGACTCCGGCTCGGCGAAGTCCGTCGCCGCCGTCGTGAAGGCGGCGCAGGCGCTGCCGCCGCAGATGATGGTCGATCCGACCGCCATGATCGGTCCGCCTCAGGGCGCCGGCCAGCCGCAACCCCAAGGCCCCGCTCCGCAATGACCGCCCGTCAGACGATCCTCGCCGCCACCCTGATCGCGGCGCTCGGCGTCAGCGGATGCTCGACGGTTAGCGGCCTCAACCCGTTCGGGAAGAAGGACGCGGGTCCGGCCGAGCTCGCCGGCGAAGGCCAGCGGATCTCGATCATTCCCGCCGACCAGATCCTCGAACCGGCGGAAGCGCTCAAGGGCGTCGACTTCGCCCTGCCGGCCGCCGAAACCATCGCCGCCTGGCCGTTGCCCGGTGGCTCGAGCGAGCAGTCGGTCGGCAATGTCGCGGCCGGCAGCGGCCTGTCGATCGCGTGGCGCAAGAATTTCGGCCAGGGGCAGAAGCGCGGGCGCTATGTGACCGCGCCGCCGGTGGCCGCCGATGGCAAGGTGTTCCTGATGGACGCCGACGCGCGCGTCGTCGCCGTCGACGCCCGCACGGGCGCCCAGCTCTGGCGGACGGCCACGAACCCCGGTGACAACAAGCGCGACAAGCTGGCCTTCGGCGGCGGCGTCGCCTACGCCGACGGCAAGCTCTACGTCTCCTCGGGCTATCGCGAAGTCATGCAGATCGACGCCCAGACGGGCGCTGTCGGCTGGCGGACGAAGACCTCGGAATCGATCCACGGCGCGCCGAATGTGGCGGGCGGCCGCGTGTTTGTGGTCTCGCTGGATAACACCCTTCTGACCTTCGACGCCGCCACCGGCGCGGCGTCCTGGACCTATCAGGCGCTCTCCGAGACCGCGCGCATCCTCTCGGCGTCCAGCCCGGCGATCTCGGGCGACACGGTCGTGGCCGCCTTCGGCTCCGGCGAACTGGTGGCCCTGCGCACGTCCAACGGCAACGACCTGTGGAACGAGGCGCTGTCGCGCGCCAGCCGCACCAGTGCGCTGTCCGAAATCCGCGACATTCCGGGCCGTCCGGTCATCTACCAGGGCGACGTCTTCGCAGTGAGCCACTCGGGCGTCTTCGCGGCGACCGACCTGCGCACGGGCCAGGCGCGCTGGACCCTGCCGGTCGTCGGCGTCACCGCGCCGCTGCCAGCCGGCGACGTGGTGTATGTGGTGTCGAAGACGGGCGACGTGATCTGCGCCAGCCGCGAGAACGGCCAGATCTACTGGATCCGCAACCTGAACGAAGGCTTCAAGGCCAAGAAGAAGGGCGGGATCCTCGGGATCGGCGGTCAGCGGCAGAACAAACCGATCTGGTCGGGCCCTCTGCTCGCCTCCGACAAGCTGCTGATCGTCGGCCAGACCGGCCAGCTGGTCGCGCTGAACGCCAAGACCGGCGTCGTCGAGACCCGCGTGGACATCAAGGATCCGGCGATCCTGACGCCGATCGCCGTGGGCGATACCGTCTATATTGTCACTGAGGAGGCCGACCTGATCGCGCTTCGCTGATCAGGCAGGTACAGTCCCCGGTATGGCGCTGAAACTCGCGATCGTCGGGCGACCGAACGTCGGCAAATCCACCCTGTTCAACCGGCTCGCAGGCCGCAAGCTGGCGATCGTCGATGATCAGCCAGGGGTCACCCGTGACCGACGCTTTGGGACGGGCCGCCTCGGCGACCTTGATCTGGAGCTGATCGACACGGCCGGCTTCGAAGACGTCACCGACGAAAGCCTCGAAGCCCGGATGCGGGCCCAGACCGAGTTGGCGGTCGATGAGGCCGATGCCTCGCTGTTCGTCATCGATGCGCGCGAAGGCGTGACTCCGGCCGACGAAATCTTCGCCGACGTCCTTCGTCGCAAGAACAAGCCGGTCGTGCTGTGCGCCAACAAGTCCGAGAGTAAGGCGTCGGAATCCGGCGTGCTCGAGGCGTTTGGCCTGGGCCTGGGCGAGCCGATCCCGATCTCCGCCGAACACGGGGAGGGGATGGCCGACCTTTATCAGGCCGTGCTCGCCCTCAAGCTGGACGAAGACGAGGACGAGGACGCCGAGGAGGCGGACAAGCCGATCAGCATCGCCATCGTCGGCCGGCCGAATGCGGGCAAGTCCACCCTGGTGAACCGCCTGATCGGCGAGGACCGGATGCTGACCGGCCCGGAGGCCGGGATCACCCGCGACGCCATCCCGGTCGACTGGACGTGGGATGATCGGGCGATCCGGCTGGTCGACACAGCTGGCCTGCGCCGCAAGGCGAGGGTTCAGGAAAAGCTCGAGAAGCTCTCCACCCACGACTCAATCCGCGCGATCACCTTTGCGGAAGTGGTCATCCTGGTGATGGACGCCACGCACCCGTTCGAGATCCAGGACCTGCAGATCGCCGACCTTGTCGAGCGCGAAGGGCGGTCCCTGGTTTACTGCCTGGCGAAGTGGGACCTCGTCGAGGATCCGCATTCGAAGCTGCAGGAGTTCGTCGAGGAGGCTGCGCGCCTCCTGCCGCAGCTCAAGGGCTCGCCGGTCGTGGCGCTGTCGGCGGAGACGGGCTACGGCCTGTCCAAGCTGATGCCCGCGGTCATCAAGGCGCACACCGACTGGTCGACCAAGGTGAAGACGCGCGACCTGAACGACTGGCTGAAGATGGCCGTCGAGCGGCATCCGCCGCCGGCCGTCGGCGGTCGCCGCGTGAAGCCCAAGTACATGGCGCAGACCAAGGCCCGTCCGCCGACATTCGTGCTGTTCGCCAGCCGGGCGGACCAGCTGCCGGACCACTATCGTCGCTATCTGGTCAATTCGATCCGCGAGAGCTTTGACCTTCCAGGCGTGCCGATCCGGCTGACCGTCCGCTCGAACAAGAATCCCTTCGCCGAGGGCGAGGAGAAGAGCGGCTCGGGTCTCACGCGGGCCAAGCCTGCGGAGGCCAAGACCGGGCTGGTGGCCAAGGTGCGCCGGGCGGCGGCCGCGAAAGCCAAGGAGGGCGCTGAAGGGCGGCCCAAGGCGGCGTCCCGGCCCAAGAAGCCCAAGGTCGGCAATCCCCGCGGCCGGGCGGCCAAGCTGCTGCGCCCCGGGACTAAGCCGAAGCGAGCTTCCCGGCCTTCCAGTCCGAAAAGACCACGTTAGCCATGGGGAGGCCCAGGTCGACCTGGGCCAGTTCGAGGATCAGCGGGCCGATCTCTGCAGGGTCCGGCAGGTGGGACGGATCCTCGCCGGGCATGGCCTCGGCCCGCATCCGCGTGCGCATGGCGTTGGGGTCGAGCAGAACCGCGCGGATCTTGGTCTGCTCCAGCTCGTCGGCCCAGGTGCGGACGATGTGCTCCATGCCCGCCTTCGTCGCGCCATAGACGCCCCAGAAGGCCTTGGGCCGGGCCACGCGGCCCGTGGTCAGGAAGATGGCGCGCGGGTGCTCGGAGGCGCGCAGCAGCGGCTCCACGCTGCGGATGAGGCGGAACGTGCCGG
>JAIXTR010000656.1 GCA_027483845.1 Caulobacteraceae bacterium
CAGCGCCTGATGGCCCTGGTCGAGTCCCGGAAGGCCGGTCAGGCCGAGCACGCCGAGGCGGAGCGCGTGGCGGCCGAAGGGCTGAAGGCGATACTGTCCTCCCTGCCCAACATTCCGTTCCCCGATGTGCCGGTCGGCGCGGACGAGCACGACAATGTCGAGGTCCGGCGCTGGGGCGAGCCCTTCGCGATCTCCAATCCAAAGGACCACGTCGATATCGGCGAGGGTCTGGGTCTGCTGGACTTCGAGGCGGCCAGCCGCATGTCGGGCGCGCGCTTCAGCGTGCTGAAAGGCCAGCTGGCGCGCCTGGAGCGGGCGCTTGGGCAGTTCATGCTGGATCTGCAGACCCAGGAGCACGGCTACCTCGAGGTATCCCCGCCGCTGCTGGTCAACGATGCCGCCGCCTATGGCACCGACAAGCTGCCCAAGTTCGCCGAGGACCTGTTCCAGACCACCGACGGCCGCTGGCTCATCCCCACCGCCGAGGTGCCGCTGACCAGCCTGGTGATGGGCCAGATCGTGGCCGAGGAGGAACTCCCGCTCCGCTACACGGCCCTGACCCCCTGTTTCCGGTCGGAGGCCGGCGCCTCGGGTCGCGACACCCGCGGGATGATCCGTCAGCACCAGTTCTACAAGGTCGAGCTGGTCTCCATCGTCGCCCCGGAAAAGTCCGAGGAAGAGCACGAGCGGATGGTCGGCTGCGCCGAGGCGGTTCTGAAGCGACTGGACCTGCCGTTCCGCACCATGCTGCTCTGCACGGGCGACATGGGCTTCGGCGCCCGCAAGACCTACGACCTGGAGGTCTGGCTGCCCAGCCAGGGCAAGTACCGCGAGATCAGCTCCTGCTCGAATTGCGGCGACTTCCAGGCCCGGCGCATGGACGCCCGGACCAAGAAGGCTGGGGAAAAGGGCACGCGCTTCGTTCACACGCTGAACGGCTCGGGTCTCGCCGTGGGCCGCACCCTGGTGGCGATCATGGAGAACTACCAGGACGAGGACGGCCGGATCGCCATCCCGCAGGCGCTGCACCCCTATCTGCCGGGCATGACCCACATCGGGGCGACCGCGTGAGGATCCTCCTCACCAACGACGACGGCATTCATGCGGACGGTCTCGAAGCGCTGGAACGCATCGCCGCCAAGCTGAGCGACGACGTCTGGGTGGTTGCGCCGGAGTACGAGCAGTCGGGGGCCAGCCGCGCGCTGACCCTGGCCGACCCGATCCGCGTGCGGCAGCTGTCCGAGCGTCGCTTCGCCACCACCGGCACGCCGACCGATTGCGTCATGCTGGGGATCAACGACCTGGTGCCCGGGGGCAAGCCCGACCTGGTGCTGTCCGGCGTGAATCGGGGCGCGAACCTGGCCGAGGACGTGACCATGTCGGGCACGGTGGCGGGCGCCATCGAAGGCATGGCGCTGGGCGTCCCCTCCATCGCCCTGTCGCAGATGGGCTTCTACGAGGAGGGGACCAGCTTCGCGGCCGCCGAGACCTTCGGCCCGGGCATCGTCCGCCGGCTGGTCGAGATCGGCTGGCCCCAGGACGTGGTGCTGAACATCAACTTCCCGAACGGCGACGTCGACAATATCAAGGAGGTCGAGGTCACCCGTCAGGGCTTCCGCGACACCCACCTCCGGCACAACGAGAAGCGCACCGACCTGCGCGGCCGCGACTACTACTGGGTCGGTTTCCGCTCCCTGCGCTCCAGCCCCGCGGAGGGCACCGACCTGAACGCGCTCTACAACGGCAAGATCTCGGTGACTCCGCTGCACATCGATCTCACCCACATGCAGACCGTCCGTGACCTGAAGGGTCAGTTGGGCGGCGTGCCGCCGAAGGCCTGAGGCATGGCGCAGCCCGAGGATGACACGCCCGAGACCCGGATGGCCCGGCTCATCCTGGCCCTGCGGTCGCAGGGTGTGACCGAGCCCAAGGTGTTGTCCGCGATCGAGAAGACGCCGCGGCCGCTGTTCACCCAGGAACTGTTCCGCGAGCGGGCGTTCGAGGATTCGGCCCTGCCCATCGCCTGCGGCCAGACCATCAGCCAGCCCTTCGTGGTCGGGCTGATGACCCAGGCGCTGAAGATCGACAAGCGCGACCGCGTGCTCGAGATCGGCACCGGCAGCGGGTACCAGACGACGATCCTCTCCAAGGTGGCGCGGCTGGTCTACACGGTCGAGCGGTATCGGACCCTGATGCAGGAGGCCGAGGGCCGCTTCAAGGAACTGGGACTGACGAATGTGATCACCCGGTTCGGCGACGGCGGCGAGGGCTGGCCCGAACAGGCGCCTTTTGACCGCATTATGGTCACAGCCGCGGCGCCAGGTGAGCCGAAGGCTTTGCTTTCGCAACTCAAGCCGACCGGGGTTCTGGTGGCGCCGATCGGCAAGGGGCCGGTCCAGGTTCTTCGTCGCTACACGGGCGACGGGCAGGGCGGGTTCGAGGTGGAGGATCTGATCGACGTCCGCTTCGTGCCGCTGCTGGATGGCGTGGCCAAGGAACTCTGACCTTTTCGTGTTGCGGGGCTTTTGGGTTGGCGGGGGCGCCGGCTCACCGCCATCATCCCACCTCACGCCCCGAATGATTCTTATTCGAGCTACTCCGGAGCGGCGATGACGCATCTCTTCGAACGTACGGCCTTGATCCTGCTCGCCGGCACGGCGCTGACGGCCTGCGGCACGCCGCGCTACGCCGTGAATCCGCCGCTGATCGCCTTGCCGCCCGCGGCGGCCCCGCCGGTGGCTGCGCCTCAGCTGGCCGCCGCGCCCTCCGATGACGCCGTCCAGGCCGCGCCTGTCGTGGCGGCCGTCGAGTCGCGTGAGCTCGCGCCGCTCGCGCCCGCGCAACCGGCCCTGGCTCTGGCCCCGCCGCCGTCGACCGCCGTCGCGCCGCCGGCCGAAGACGCCGCCGCCCGCGCCCGGTCGCGCGAGCCGGCCCAGACCTACACCGTCAAGAGGGGCGACACCCTCGCCGAGATCGCCGACAAGCTCGGCTCCGACATCGAGACGGTGGCCAAGGCCAACGATCTCAAGAAGCCCTACCGGCTCCAGCCGGGCCAGGTGCTCAAGAACCCCAAGGCGGCGCAGGGCGGATCACGCAGCCGCAAGGCCGCAGCCTCCGCGCCAGCCGAAGCCCAGACCTACACGGTGCGCTCCGGCGACACCCTCTACGGCATCGCCCAACGCTTCGGCACCACGGTGGATGCGCTCCGCGAAGCCAATGATCTCGGGCGAAGCGCGTCGATCATGCCCGGCCGCAAGCTGAAGGTCTCCGGCGACACGAGCCCGCGCGCCGACGCCGCCGAGGACGAGGTGGCTCCCGTCGAGCGGCCCCGGTCCGCCGGCCGCCGCACGCCGGCCGAGGCCGCGCCGGTGGAAACGCCGCCGGAGTCATCAGGCCGGACCGTCACGAACCGCGAGGTCACCGGGCGGGTCGTCGAGATCTCGGTCCCGGGCAAGGCCTACACCGTCAAGAAGGGCGACACCCTCGAGCGCGTCGCGAACCGTCTGAACAGCGACATCGCCGAGCTGGCCAAGCTCAACAAGCTGAAGAAGCCTTACCGCCTGCAGCCCGGCCAGACCCTCCGTGGGCCCGGCAGCTCGGCCAAGGCCTATGTGGTCGGTCGCGGCGATACGGTGGCCGAGATCGCCCGCCGCTTCAGCGTGAGCGAGTCCGAGCTGCGCAGCGCCAACGGCCTGCGCCGGGGCGCCAGCGTCGCCCCCGGGCGCAAGCTGCGTCTGCCCGCCGGCTATCGCGATCGCGGTCCGCTGACCACCACGGTCCGTACGCCGGATCCCGCGCCGCAGACCGAGGCGCCGCCGGCCCGGCCGCAGACCCAGTATCCGCGCCCGCCGTCGTCCTTCGACACGCCGACGCCGGCTGGCCAGGTGCTGCCGCCCCCGCGGTCGGCGCCGCGGCCGCCGACGGTCGTCATGCCCGATACGCCCCAGCCGTACCGCGCGCCGCCCGGTGGCGTGGCCGGGGCGCCGGTCGCCACACCGCCGCCGTCGGATGCTCAGATCAGTCAGATGGGCGCCGGCATGTTCGCTTGGCCCGTGCGCGGACAGATCATTTCCAGCTTCGGCGGGCGCGGCTCCGGGCCGCGCAACGACGGCCTGAACATCCGCGCCAACGCCGGCGATCCCGTCCGGGCGGCGGCGGCTGGCGATGTCGTCTATGCCGGCGATCAGGTGCCGGGCTTCGGCAACCTGGTGTTGATCAAGCACGCGAACGGCTGGGTCACGGCCTACGGCCATCTCGCGCGCGCCGAGGTGAAGATGCAGCAGCGCGTCGAGCAGGGCCAGACGATCGGCCAGGCCGGCTCCAGCGGCGGCGTCTCGGAGCCGCAGCTGCACTTCGAGATCCGCTATGCGCCCAGCCCGCAGGAACGCGCGCGGCCGGTGGATCCGGCGCTGGTCCTGCCAAAATAGGGATGGTGACCCGCGCGCCGGCGACAGCCGTGCGCGCGGAGCAGGCCTCAGGCGCCGCGGTCCAGGACGCTGTCGGTCACGCCGCCGTGCTCCACCTTCACGCCCAGATAGCGCATGACGCCGTCACGGAAGCTGATGTCGGCGGTCGGGACCGAGCGGTCGCGCTTCAGCTTCGTCAGGTCCGTCAGGGTCAGCCGCAGCGTCATGTCGCTGAGGTCGATCCCGTCGGCGATAGCGGCGTCGATCTGGGTGCGGAAGCGCTGCGCCGGGGGGCCGGCGGGACGCGGGGCGGAGGTCTGGGCGGCGCGGCTCATTCTGATCAGGCCGCGTTGAAGAAGCCGTGCTCGCCGACGATGCGGACGAGACAAGGTTTGCCGGCGTCCTGCGCGGCGCGAGCGCGCTTGTTGGCGGCGGCCTTGGCGACTTCCTTGTCGGGGCTGGCGTCGGAGAATTCTCCGTCATGCTCCACCGCCCAGCCGGTCTCGTGGCGAACTACCGTGAAGATCGCGCGGTCGGGGGCGTTACGCATGTGAAGGTGCTCCAGTGGGGCCGTCGCGGTGCAGTCTGCGGCTGCGGATCTTGTGTTTCGCGGGGCGTAAGCCTGGACACTACAGTTAAAAGACGGATTTGTCGCCGCATTCCCCAAATTATCGACGGGCGTCTCGGGGATCCGCGAAAAATAACGGGCCGTGATCGCATCGAAAATCCACGGCGAAGGCCAGATTTCTCCGGGCGATTCTACAGAATTGGATGATCGGGGATTTGAATTCCGGGCTCAAGAATTGGCTTCCGACCCGCTCAGAGCGGCAGCGGCTTGCCCAATTCGCCGGCGAGATCGCGGATGAACTGCCAGGCGACGCGACCGGACCG
>JAIXTR010000560.1 GCA_027483845.1 Caulobacteraceae bacterium
ACCGCCGAGAGCCTGCGGGCGCTGGCGCTGATGCCGGCGCCGCTGATGGCCGCGGTGGCGTCGGCCTGGATTCGGGAGGGGATCGCCGAGCGGCTGCTGGCTGGCGTTCGCAAGGAGGCGCGGGCCCGAAGGGCGATCGCCGCCGATGTGCTGCCCCACGCCCGCGGCGACGCCGAGGGCATCCATGTCTGGCTGGACCTGCCGCCCGGTTGGGCCCCCGACCGGGTGCATCGCCTGGCGCAGGAGAAGGGCCTGTCCCTGGTCACCGCCGACGCCTTCGCCGCGGGCCCGGACCATCAATCCGGCCTCAGAATCTCCCTGGGCGGACCGGCGAAGCAGGCGGTCCTGCGTACCGCGCTGGAAAGCGTCGCGGCGCTTCTCGGCGAGGCGCCCGCGTCGCGGGTCGTGGTCTAGCCGGCCAGACGGTACTCGCTGTCGGGTCCCGCAGCCCCCTCGGTGGCGAGCTCGCCCTTGCGCACGAGGTGGATCATGGCCGCCAGCATCGAGCGGGCCGCGGCCGGGTGGAGGCGCGCGTCCACGTCGGCATAGAGGCGCGGCACCAGCTGGTTGATCTTGGCCGGACCGGTCTGCAGGGCCGTCAGGATCTGGTCCACGCGCTCCTGGCGGTGGTCGATGTAGGCGGCGATGAAGGCGTCGACCGCGCGGATGGGCGGGCCGTGGGTGGGCCAGAGGGTGTCGAACCCGCGCGCCCGGATCTGCTCCAGGCTGGCCAGGTAGTCGGTCATGTCGCCGTCGGGCGGGGTGATGACCGTGGTGGACCAGCCCATGATGTGATCGCCGGAGAAGAGGGCGTTCTCTTCCACGAGCGCGAAGCACAGGTGGTTCGAGGTGTGGCCCGGCGTCGGGATGGCCTCCATCGTCCAACCGGGGCCGGACACCCGTCCGCCGCCGCAGAGGCTGACGTCAGGGCGGAAGTCGTGGTCGTGACCGGCCTCCATCTTCACCTCGCCGGTGTCCTCGACCTCGTGGCCGGCGACGGCGCAGCCATAGATCGTGGCGCCCGTGCGCGCCTTGAGCGCGCCGGCCAGGGGAGAATGGTCGGAATGGTGGTGGGTGATGAGGATGTGGGTCACCGTCTCACCCGCGACAGCGGCCAGGATGGCCTCCAGGTGCGCCGGATCGTCGGGGCCGGGATCGATGACGGCCACCTCGCCCCGCCCGACGATGTAGGTCCCGGTGCCCTTGAAGGTGAACGGGCCGGGATTGTTGGCCGTCACGCGCCGGATCAGCGGCGACACCTGATCGCAGCGGCCGTACTCGATGTCGATGTCGCGGACGTAGGGGATCATCCGCCCAGAACTCCGGACAGATCGTAGCCGGCGGCGCGGCCCAGGCCCACCAGCTCGGCCGGCGTGTGGGCGCCCGTCTCGGCCTCGCTCAGCGACCAGGTGACGATGGAGCGGGTGCCCGAGCGGCAGAACGCCAGCACCGGACCCGGCGCCTCGGCCAGGATCGCCTTGGTCTGCTCGACCTGGTCCGGCGTCGGCCCGCCGCGCACGGGGATGTGGAAGAAGGCCAGGCCCGCGGCCTTGGCGGCGGCCTCGACCTCGGCGGCGGTCGGCTGGCCCGGCTCCTCGCCGTCAGGACGGTTGCTGATCAGCGTCTTGAAACCCAGGCGCGCCGCCTCGGCCACGTCGTCGAGGCTGATCTGCGGGGCCGTGGTGAAGTCGTCGGTGACGCGTCGGAAGTCAGACATCGCTTACTCGCTGGCGGAGGGTGGGCCCTTCGTTGACATCATCGGGGGTGGGTGGAACTTTCGCAACGGGCGGCCGGGATAAAGGCCGCCAAAGTCATCGGCGTTTCGGGGGCGTTACGAGCCGCATGCTGCGATCCATCGGTCGGCGTCCGCCAAGGACGATCCCGACGCCGGTCCGCCCGGTCATCGCCTTGGGCGAGCGACCACGGATGCTCGGCGAGGCGAAGGGCGGATAGTGGTGGCCGGGGGGCAAGCCATTTCGCCGGAGCAACTGTTGGCCGATGCGGCCGCGGCGATGCGGCGGGGCGACCGGGCCGCGGCCCTGAGCTGCGTCATGCAGGCCGAGGCCGCCGCGCCGTTCGATCCGCACGTGAAGATGCAGAAGGCCATGGTCCATCGGGCCAGCGGGGCGCTGTCGGCGGCGCTTGCGGCCCTGGACGAGGCCCTGGCGCTGGAGCCCTACAACTTCCTCGCCCTGCTTTCGAAGGGGGCCCTGGTGGAGAAGCTGTCGGGCGAGCGCCTGGCCGCGAAGATCTACGAGAACGCGCTGAAGCTGGCCCCCGAGGAGTCCAGCCTGCTGCCGAGCCTCAAGGGACCCGTCGCCCGTGCGCGCGACGTGGTCACGCGAACCCGCGAGGCGCTGGAATCCTATCTGCGCGACAGCATGGGCCCGCTGGACCAGGTGGGCGGCGAACTGGCCAAGAGCCGCCTGGACGAGGCGATCGGGATCTATGCGGGGCGCCGCAAGGTCTACAACCACGAGCCGCTGCTGCTGCACTATCCCCGCCTGCCGGCCATTCCCTTCTATCCGCGCGAGCTGTTCCCCTGGCTGTCGGAGCTGGAGGCCGCCACGCCCGTCATCGTCGAGGAACTGCAGGCGCTGCTGGCGAGCCAGATGGACGGTTTCGCGCCCTATATCGCCTTCCCGCCGGACGCGCCGGTGAACCAGTGGGGCGAGCTGAACCACTCCCGGCGGTGGAGTTCGCTGTTCCTGTGGAAGGACGGTCAGCGCCAGGCGGAGGTCTGCGTCCGCTGTCCGCGGACCAGCGCCCTGCTGGACAAGCTGCCCATGGCCCACCAGCCGAACTTCGCGCCGACGGCGATGTTCTCGGCTCTGGAGGCGAACACCCACATCCCGCCGCACACCGGCTCGACCAACACCCGGCTGCTCTGCCACCTGCCGCTGATCCTGCCGGGGCCGGCGCGGTTTCGGGTCGGCAACGAGACCCGCGCCTGGGCCATGGGTCAGGCCTGGGTGTTCGACGACACCATCGAGCACGAAGCCTGGAACGACGCCGACGACCTGCGGGTGATCCTGATCTTCGACGTCTGGAACCCGTACCTGGAGCCGGAGGAACGCGAGCGGATCAGCGCCATGATGGCCGCCCGCAACGCGTTCTACGGGGCCTGACTACTCGGTGCGGCGCACACGGAAGGCGCCGGTGTTGTCGACCGACATCATGAAACTGCCCATCGCGGCCTGACGGATCTTCACGCTCATCCCGGGCTTGGGCGTACGGAACAGTTCGTTGGCGTCGACCTGGGTCCAGATGGCGCCGTCCTCCAGCTTGATGACCCACTTGCCGGCGCCGTTGATGCGGGCGACGGCCACCACGCCGGTGGCGTTCTCGAGCTCTTCCTTGCTCTCGCCGCGCTCGAACAGGGTGATGGACGGGACCGAGAAGCCGAACGCCTGGCGGCGGACCTTGCGCGCCTGCTCGCGATCGACGACCACGATGTCGCCCTTCGCCTCGGCCTGATCCAGGGCCACGGTCGCCTGATCGTAGCAGGCGAGCCGGGCAGCCTCGTCCGTCAGCTTCCGGCAATCCACCAGCTTCTGCAGCATGGCCGATCGGGACTCGATCTTCGGCTGGGCCTGCGCGCCGCCCGCTGCCAGCGCCACGATCGCCGCCGCCAAGGCCACGCCCGCCGTCCGAATCGCCGTCGTCCGCATGTCGTTCACACCTGAATTGACTCTGGCGCCCATTAAGCTGGACGCGGCCTTCGGCGCAACGGGATGGGGCCTGCAGGCCAATGCGGGGGACGATTCTTCCCCTTTGGCGCGTGGGGCGAGCCGGCGGCTCTGTCACACTCCATGACGAAACCGTGCCCGCATTGCGCCAGGGTGCGGCAATCTGTGACCAGAATGCGACAGGTGGGCGCCCGAAACATTGCGAAAGCCTAATGTTCGTTGACCGGTCAGTGATCAGCCTCGTAACTCGACCGTAACCGGGGGCGCAGTCCGTTTCCGGGACCGATCTCTTTTTGTGGGGAGCGGCCGCCGTCTGGCAGGACCGCTGGAGGATCTAAACCGTGAAATTCAAGTCCATGCGGGAACGCCTTCTGGCGTCTTCTATGATTTGCGGCGCGGCCCTGCTGGGCATCACGTCGCAAGCGGCCGCCCAGTCGGGTGAAATCTCCGAAGTCGTGGTCACCGGCACGCGCATTCCGTCGCCGAACCTTGAGAGCGTCAGCCCGGTCACGGCCGTGAGCGCCGCTGAAATCAAGGCGCAGGGCGTGACCCGCGTCGAAGACATGATCAACTCGCTGCCGCAGGCGTTCGCTGCGCAGGGCGCCGCCCTGTCGAACGGTTCGACCGGCACCGCGACGATCAACCTCCGCGGTCTGGGCGCGACCCGCACCCAGGTTCTGATCGACGGCCGCCGCCTGATGCCCGGCACGCCGAACACCACCGGCGGCGCCCTGGCCGCCGACATCAACTTCATCCCCTCGGCCCTGATCGAGCGCGTTGACGTGCTGACGGGCGGCGCTTCGGCCGTTTACGGCGCCGACGCCGTCGGCGGCGTCGTCAACTTCATCATGATGAAGAACTTCGAGGGTGTCCGGATCGACACCCAGTACGGTCTCTATCAGCACGACAACAACAACAGCGTCGCCGACGTTGTTCAGGCCGCCCAGAACCGCGCCGCCAACAAGCAGTTCTATCAACTGCCGAAGGACAACGTGCGCGACGGCGAGTCCTCGCAAGTCACGATGATCATCGGCGTGAACTCGCCGGACGGTAAGGGCAACGTCACCGCCTACGCCGGCTACCGCCACGTCGAGCCGATCCTGCAAGGCAACCGCGACTTCTCGTCGTGCACCCTGAACTCGGGCGACGACTTCGCTTCCGCCGGCTGCGGCGGTTCGGGCACGGCCTTCCCGGCCCGCGTCGGCAGCTTCGTGGTTGACCCCGCCGGCCCGGGCAACACCTTCCGCCCGCGCGTCGCCGCGACCGACACCTACAACTTCGGTCCGTCGAACTACTATCAGCGTCCCGATGACCGCTACGTCCTGGGCGCGTTCGCCAACTACCAGATCAACGACTGGGCTACGGCCTACGCCGACGTGATGTTCATGGACGATACGTCCACGTACCAGATCGCGCCGGGCGGCATCTTCGCCGGCACCTTCTCGGTGAACTGCGCCAACCCCTTCCTGTCGGCTCAACAGCGCGGCCTGCTGAACGCTACCGCGGCCTCGGGCGGCGGCACCTGCGCCAGCAACCCGGCCGGCACCTTCACCGGCACGGTTTCGCGCCGGAACGTCGAAGGCGGCGGTCGCCAAGGCAAGACCCAACACCAGCAGTACCGCTACGTGATCGGCCTGCGCGGCGACCTGAACGACAACTGGAACTACGACTTTGCGATGCAGTACGGTCGCGTGTCGTTCAGCCAGATCCAGACGGGCTTCTTCCGCACCGGCGCGATCCAGAACGCGCTGAACGTGGTGTCGGTCAACGGCCGGCCGACCTGCGCCTCGGTGGTCAACGGCACGGACACGGCCTGCGTGCCCTACAACATCTTCCAGCTGGGCGGCGTGACTCAAGCGGCCCTGGACTACCTGGAAACGCCCTCCACGCAGAACGGCAACCTGTTCGAGCGCGTGGTGAACTTCAACATCGGCGGCGACCTGACCGAGTACGGCGTGAAGCTGCCTTGGGCCCAGGACGGCGTCGGCGTCTCGATGGGCGCGGAATACCGTCGTGAGACCCTCGACTACGCGGCGGACTACGTCTCGTCGTCGGGCGCCCTGAACGGTTCGGGCGGCGCCTCGCCGCCGGTGAACGGTTCGTTCGACGTGTACGAACTGTTCGCGGAAACCCGCATTCCGATCATTCAGGACATGGCGTTCGCCAAGGCCCTGACGATGGAACTGGCCTTCCGCTACTCGGACTACTCGTCGATTGGCACCACTGAGACCTACAAGATCGCCGGTGAGTGGGAGCCCCTCGACGGCTTCCGCATCCGCGGCGGTTACAACCGCGCCGTCCGCGCGCCGCACATCCTCGAGCTGTTCAGCCCGCAGAACGTCGTCCTGGACGGTACGCAGGACCCCTGCGCCGGCCTCGCGGCGTCCAACCCGCTGGTCGCCCGTTGCGCCACGCTCTTCAATCTGACCACGGCGCAAGTCCTGGCGATCGAAAAGAACCCGGCCAACCAGTACAACGGTCAGACCGGCGGTAACCCGAACCTGGATCCGGAAACGGCCGACACCTATACCCTCGGCTTCGTCTACCAGCCGTCGTTCCTGCCGGGCTTCAACATCTCGGCCGACTGGTTCGACATCAAGGTGAAGGACTTCATCGGCGGCATCGGCGCCGACACCATCATCAACCGCTGCAT
>JAIXTR010000196.1 GCA_027483845.1 Caulobacteraceae bacterium
GCGGCGGCGGCGCGAGAAGGGCGAGATCGAGGTCGCGCCTATCGCCTTCCTCCGCGGTCGCACCCTCAGCCACGCCTTCGTCATCGTCGACGAAGCCCAGAACGCCAGCCGGGCCCAGATGAAGATGGTGCTGACCCGCCTGGGCGAAGGCGCCCGCATGGCGGTCACCGGCGACCCCACGCAGATCGACCTGCCCAACCCGCGCGATTCCGGCCTGGCCCATGCGGTCAGCCTGCTGGAGGGCGTGAAGGGGATCGGTGTGACCCGGTTCACGGCCGAGGATGTGGTCCGCCACCCCCTGGTCGAGCGAATCGTGCGCGCCTACGACGCCGACGCGGCCAAGCACGGGCGGACCGTTTGATCGACATCGAGGTCGAGGACGACGCCTGGACGGCCGCCCTGCCGGACGCCGAGGCGCTGGTGCGCGTCGCCGCCGAGGCCGCCCTGGCGCGTGGCGAGGTGGCGGGCGGCGTTACCCTGCTGCTGACCGACGACGAGAGCGTCCGCGAGCTGAACAGCCAGTTCCGTGGTAAGGATTCCGCGACCAACGTCCTGTCGTTCCCCGCGCCGGCGAACCCGGAGGACCACCTGGGCGATGTGGCCCTGGCCTACGGCGTCTGCGCCCGCGAAGCGGCCGAACAGGGCAAGCCGCTCAGCCATCATTTGCAGCACCTGACGATCCACGGCGTGTTGCATCTTCTCGGATACGATCACATCGGCGATGATGAGGCCGAGGCCATGGAAGGCCTCGAGCGTTCGGTGCTGGCCGGGCTGGATATTCCAGACCCCTATGCGGCCGGCGAGGGAGAGCATGAACGACCCGGAACCTCCTAGTCGAAAGAGCCCGCGTCAGCGGCGCGGGCTCCTCGGCCTATTCGACATTTTCCGGCGTACCGCGGATGCGGACGCCGACCAAACCCCCGAACCCCTGTCGGAGTCCGGCGGCGAGCTCGTCAGCCAGGCGCGCGCCTTCCAGGATCTGCGCGTCGAGGATGTGATGAAGCCCCGCACCGACATCGTCGGCGTGGAGCGCAGCTGCACCTTCGCCGAGGTGGTCGCCCGCTTCGTGGAGGCCGAGCATTCGCGGATGCCGGTCTACAAGGAGACGCTGGACGAGCCGGTGGGCGTGGTCCACGTCAAGGATGTCTTCAAGCTGCTGGCGCGCAAGACCCGCCAGCCGAAGCCCGACGACCATATCCTGTCCGGTCGCCATCACCTGGTCCGGGAGGTGCTCTACGTGCCGCCTTCGATGCCGGCGGCCCAGCTCCTCACCAACATGCGGGCCAAGCGGATCCACATGGCCCTGGTGATCGACGAGTTCGGCGGCGTGGATGGCCTGGTCACGCTGGAGGACCTGCTGGAAACCCTGGTGGGCGCCATCGACGACGAGCACGACGACGAGGGCGATCAGGCCTACCTGCCCATCGTCACCGACGACGAGGGCTGGATCGTCGACGGCCGCGCCCCGCTCGAGGAGCTGGAGCACGCCATCGGCGACGGAACCGACCTGGCCCCGGAAGACCTGGACGAGGAGATCGAAACCGTCGCTGGCCTGGTCAATGCGCTGGCGGGCCGGGTGCCGCAGAAGCGCGAACAGATCGCGCATCCCGACGGCTATCTGCTCGAGGTGCTGGCCGCCGACCCACGCCGGGTGAAGCGGGTGCGGGTGCGTCGGGCGCCTGTCGCCGAAGCGGCTGCCGAGGTCTGAGTGGCGCGACCGCGTTGGTATGGGCCGCTGACCGCCCTGGCGGGTGGGATCGCGGCCGGCTTGGCCCATCCACCCTTCGGCCTGCTGCCGGGATTGCTGGGCTTCAGCCTGCTCCTGCTGCGGCTGGAGACGGTCCAAGGGGCCCGGCCCCTGCGCCAGGCCTTCGTGCTCGGCTGGCTGGCCGGCCTCGGCTACTTCGGAGTGTCGACCTGGTGGATCGGCGAACCCTTTCTCGTCGACGCCGCGACCTATGGCTGGATGGCCCCTTTCGCCATCGTGCTGATGGGGGGCGGGCTGGCGCTGTTCTGGGGGTTGGCCGGATTAGCCTATCGGGCGCTGCGGCCCCGGAGCGCCTGGAAGGTCCTGGTCTTCGCGGGCGTGTTCGCGGCGGCTGAGTGGCTGCGCGGCCATATCCTGACGGGTTTTCCGTGGAACCTGGTGGGTGAGACCTGGCGGGCCGGCAGCGCGCCGTCGCAGGCGGCCGCGATCGTGGGCACCTATGGCCTCACTTGGATCACCCTGGCGATCGCCGCGGCGCCCGCGGTGCTGATGCTGGACGTCCGTCGTACGGCGCAGGCCGGGGTCATGGTCGCCGCCGGGATCGGCCTAACCGCCCTCTACGCTGGGGGCGCGGGCCGCCTCGCCGCATCGGCCAAGCAAGTCTACGCCAAGGACGCCCCGATCGTCCGGGTCGTCCAGGCCAATATCGACCAGAAGGACAAATGGAAGCCGGAGAACCTGGACCTCGTGTTCTCGGCCTATGAGGAGCTGACGGCGCGTCCCGGCCGCCAGCGTCCAGATGTGGTCATCTGGCCGGAGGGCGCCTTGCCCGCGGTGATCGACGAGATCGTCGCGGCGGGCTCGCCCTATGCGCCGCGGCTGCGCGATGCGATCCAGCCGGGTCAGACCCTGCTGATGGGCGCCAACCGCGCCGAGCCGGATGGCCGGGGCGGCTATCGCTACTTCAACACCCTGGTGGCCTTCCGGCGGGAGGCGCAGGCGCTCCGCGTCGGCGGCTACTACGACAAGTATCGTCTGGTCCCCTTCGGCGAGTTCATGCCGCTGGGCGATCTGGCGGGGCGGCTCGGCATCCGCGCCCTGGTGCATATGCCGGACGACTTCACCCCGGGCCCGCCGCCGCGCCCGCTGGTGGTTCCGGGCATGCCGCCGGTTCAGCCGCTGATCTGTTACGAGGCGCTGTTTCCCGGCCTTGGGCGCGGTCCGGACCGGCCGGCCTGGATCCTCAACGTGTCAAACGATGCGTGGTTTGGCCGCACCAGCGGACCTTGGCAGCACCTGAATATCGCCAGCTACCGCGCGATCGAGGCGGGCGTGCCTATCGTCCGCTCGACGCCCACGGGCGTTTCGGCCGTGATCGACGCCCAGGGACGCATCCTGCCTGGCAAAAGCCTCGGACTGGGCGCGTTCGGCGTCATCGATGCGCGCCTGCCGTCGCCTGCGCCGCCCACGCTTTACAGCCGGATGGGGGACGGGCCGTTCGCCGGTTTGCTGCTGCTGTCGGCGGGCGCCTGGTTCGCCGGCCGCCGCCGTCGGCGGAGGGTCCCGGCTGATTAGCCGCACCCCCGCTTGGCGCCACATAAGGGTTTCTTTATAGGCGGTCTGCCTACTCGCCGGCCACGATCCTCGCTTCCCCCCTCTCCGGAGCCTAGCCCTTGAGCCGTTCCAGCTACATCTTCACCAGCGAAAGCGTGTCCGAAGGTCACCCCGACAAGGTCGCGGACCGCATCTCGGACACCGTCGTCGACGCGTTCCTCAGCGTCGAGCCGCAGGCCCGCGTCGCCTGCGAGACCCTGGTGACCACCAACCGTATCGTGCTGGCGGGCGAAGTCCGCGCCGGAAAGCCCGGCGCCTCCAAGGCCGAGAACAAGGCCCTGACCAAGGAGATCGTCCGGTCGCTCGAGCCCAAGGTCCGGGCCGCGATCAAGGACATCGGCTACGAGCAGAAGGGCTTCCACTGGAACAAGGCGAAGTACGCCTGCCACCTGCATGAGCAGTCCGCCCACATCGCCCAGGGCGTCGACGCCTCCGACAAGAAGGACGAGGGCGCCGGCGACCAGGGCATCATGTTCGGCTACGCCTGCGACGAGACCGAGTCCCTGATGCCGGCGACGCTGCAGTACAGCCACGACATCCTCAAGAAGTTGGCCGAGGTCCGTCACTCGGGCGAATGCTCGGTACTGGAGCCCGACGCCAAGAGCCAGGTCACGGTTCGCTACGAGGACGGCCGTCCGGTCGAGATCCTGCAGATCGTCGTCTCGACCCAGCACAAGAAGCGGCTTGGCCTGCACATGGCCACGCCCAAGCGCCTGGAAGCCGTGATCAAGCCCTACGTGGAGAGCGTGATCCCCACGGGCCTGATCACCAAGAAGACCAAGTGGCACATCAATCCCACCGGGCGCTTCGAGATCGGCGGTCCGGACGGTGACGCGGGCCTGACGGGTCGCAAGATCATCGTCGACACCTATGGCGGCGCCAGCCCGCATGGCGGCGGCGCCTTCTCCGGCAAGGACCCGACCAAGGTGGACCGCTCGGCCGCCTACGCCTGCCGCTACCTGGCCAAGAACGTCGTGGCCGCGGGCCTGGCGCGCAAGTGCACGATCCAGATCAGCTATGCCATCGGCGTGGCCAATCCGCTGAGCTTCTACGTCGACCTGCACGGCACGGGCGAAGTCGATCCCGCGAAGCTGGAGCTGCTGCTGCCGGAGATGATCGGCGGCGCCACGCCGCGGGCCATCCGCGAGCATCTGCAGCTCAACCGCCCGATCTACGCCCGCACCGCCGCCTACGGCCACTTCGGCCGCCAGCCGGACAACGAGGGCGGCTTCTCGTGGGAGAAGACGGACCTGGCCGCCGAACTGAAGGCGGCTGTCGCTTAAATCCGTGTCGTCCGGTCGCGGCGGTATGGCTAGGGCCACCGCCGCGGCGTAGTGAGCCGAGATGTCTGAGATCCATCCCCCGCTCCGGTCCTTTGGCCGGCTGAAGGCGCGCCCGATCAAGCCGCGTCAGGCCGCGCTGATGGACGCGCGCCTGCCAGAGTTGCGCATCCCTGACGGGCCGGTGTCGCCCGAGGCCCTGATGCCGGGGGCGCGGGAGACCTGGCTGGAGATCGGCTTCGGCGGCGGCGAGCACATGGCCGCCCAGGCCGCCCGCGCGCCCGATGTGCTGATCCTGGGCGCCGAGCCCTTCACCAATGGCGTGGCCAGCGCCGTTCGGCACATCGACGAGCAGGGCCTTGCCAATGTGCGCCTGCACGACAGCGACGTGCGCGAGCTGATCGCCCGTCTGCCGGACGCCAGCCTGAGCCGCGTCTTCATCCTGTTCCCCGATCCCTGGCCCAAGGCGCGCCAGCAGAAGCGGCGGCTGGTCCAGCCCGCGCTGGTCGCCGACCTGGCGCGCGCGCTCAAGCCCGGCGGCCGCCTGCGCTTCGCCAGCGATGTGATGAGCTATGTGGACAGCGCCCTGGAGCGCTTCACGGCGAACCCGGCGTTCGCCTGGCAGGCGGAGCGTGCGGACGACTGGCGGATCCCGCCAGCCGACCACATCACCACCCGGTACGAGGAAAAGCGCCTGGGCGACTGCGCCCCGGTCTTCCTCGACTTTGTCCGCCGCTAGTCGGCCGACTTGGCGTTGTAGGCTTCGATCGACTGGCGGATCAGCTCGCCGGCTTCTTCCGGATCGGCCCAGCGGATGATGTCGACGCTCTTGCCCTTCTCCAGGTCCTTGTAGTGCTTGAAGAAGTGGGCGATCTGCTCGGTCAGGATCGCCGGCAGCGAGCGCCAGCTGTCCACGCCAGCGTAGAACGGGTGGAGCGCATCCACCGGCACCGCCAGGATCTTTTCGTCGCCGCCGGCCTCGTCGCGCATGATCAGCGCGCCCACCGGCCGGGCGCGGATCACCGCGCCCGGCACGACCGGGGTCGGACCCACCACGATGATGTCCATCGGGTCGCCGTCGTCCGCCAGGGTGTGCGGGATGAAGCCGTAGTTGCCGGGATAGAACATCGCCGTGTGCAGGAAGCGGTCGACGAAGATCGCGCCCGAGTCCTTGTCGAGCTCGTACTTCACCGGCTCGCCGCCCTGCGGGATCTCGATGATGGCGTTGACGTCGTACGGCGGGTTCTTGCCGACGGGAATCTTGGAGAGGTCCATGGGAGGGTCTTTCGCGAGACACACAAACGGGAGGCGCGGTGTGTGGCCTATCCGGCGGCGCTAGGGAAGGGGGAACACCTTAACGTCCGCTTGCCTCAAGTGCGCGTTAGCCAGTCTAACCCGGTTGGTCGTCATCCTTCGGACAAGTCTGAGAATGACGAAGAGAAGAGGGCTAGTGCAGGCGCTCTTGTCGGTCTTCTCGATCGAAGCGCCACACACGATCTCCGGTCAGGTCTCCGCGCGAAATCCCTCGAATGCGAGTTTCGCGTTGGCCGTCGGGCGCGACGACATCAACTTCGTATTTCCGGATTGGCGGCCGACCGCGAACGCCAAGGCCGGCGCCCCACACAGTTCCGATGCGCCGGACGGCGACCACCCGAAGGCCTCTCTCGCCGTACCGCCGCTCGAAGAGTTGGATATCCCGAGGCGCGGCGACCGGGCGGTGGACGCTCCGCCAGACCGTGACCGCGAAGGCGATGCCCACAAGCACGGCGACAGCCCACTCCACCAGCATCTGACTCCGCACCCCGTGACAGCCGCAACAGGTTGAACTATATATGCCTCAACATCGTCCGTTAGCGCTGTATGGCGCCTACGAGCGGCGGGCTCCGGCCCGACCGCTTTTTTCTTTGCCGGAGGCCTGGGTTCCCGTGCGTGGGAAGACCGCAGAAGATCTGAAGCTTTTGGAGCTGCTCGACCCGGTGGCGGAGTCCGTCGGGTACGCCATCGTGCGCGTGCGCCTGATGGGCGGCGTCGAGCGCCGCAAGCTGCAGATCATGGCGGAGCGACCGTCCGACGGCGACATGAACGTCGAGGACTGCGCGCGGCTCAGCCGGGCGATTTCCGAGGTCATGGACGCTGCGGACCCGATCAGCGGGGAGTATCTGCTGGAGGTCTCCTCGCCGGGGATCGACCGGCCGCTGACCCGCATATCCGACTTCGAGAGCCACGAAGGCTTCGAGGTGAAGCTGGAACTGGATCGCCTGGCCGAAGGTCGCAAGCGCTTCCGCGGCGTGCTGGCCGGTGTCGAAGGCGACCAGGTCGGCATCGATCTGGAGGGGGAGGAGGCCACGGCCATGATCCCCTTCGATTGGATCATCGAGGCCAAGCTGGTCTTGAACGACGAACTCATGAAGCGGGGGGCCGAAAGCAGGGCCGCCCGTCTCGCATCCGAACAACAGACGACCGAGTAGAGGGAAATCCCCATGAGCCTGACCGGCATCTCCGCCAACCGGCTTGAACTGCTGCAGATCGCCGAGGCGGTCGCCCGCGAGAAGTCGATCGACAAGGAGATCGTCATCGAGGCGATCGAGGAAGCGATCCAGAAGGGCGCGCGCTCGCGCTACGGCGCTGAGCACGACATCCGGGTCCACATCGACTCCAAGACCGGCGAGACCACCATCAAGCGGGTGATCACCGTGGTGGCCGACGACGCCGTGTTCGGCGGCGGCGTGGACGAGGCGGGCGCGGAGCTTCCGGTGGAAGAGCCCCCGGGCATCATGCGCCTGGCCGAGGCCAAGCGCCGCAACAAGGACGCCAAGATCGGCGACACCTACGAAGAGCTGCTGCCGCCGTTCGAGTTCGGCCGCGTCCAGACCCAGATGGCCCGCCAGGTGGTCATGGGGAAGGTCCGCGACGCCGAGCGTGAGCGCCAGTTCGAAGAGTACAAGGACCGCGTGGGCGAGATCGTCAACGGCACGGTCAAGCGCGTCGAGTACGGCAACGTCGTCGTCGACCTGGGCCGTGGCGAAGGCATCATGCGCCGCGATCAGTCGATCCCGCGCGAGAACTTCAACATCGGCGACCGGATCCGCTGCTACATCTACGACGTCCGTCGCGAGACCAAGGGCCCGCAGATCCTGCTCAGCCGCGCGCACGGCGGCTTCATGGCCAAGCTGTTCGCCCAGGAAGTGCCGGAAGTGTACGACGGCGTGATCGAGATCCGCGCCGTGGCCCGCGATCCGGGCAGCCGCGCCAAGATGGCGGTCATCTCCAACGACAGCTCCATCGACCCCGTCGGCGCCTGCGTCGGCATGCGCGGGTCGCGCGTGCAGGCGGTGGTGGCCGAGCTGCAGGGCGAGAAGATCGACATCATCCAGTGGAGCCCGGACGAGGCGACCTTCATCGTGAACGGTCTGGCCCCGGCGGAAGTCTCCAAGGTGGTGATGGACGAAGAGGACGAGCGCGTCGAAGTGGTCGTGCCGGACGAGCAGCTGTCGCTGGCCATCGGCCGCCGCGGCCAGAACGTCCGCCTCGCCTCCCAGCTGACCGGCTGGCAGATCGACATCATGACCGAAAGCCAGGAGAGCGAGCGCCGCCAGCGCGAGTTCGCCGAGCGTACGGCCCTGTTCCAGGAAGCCCTGGACGTCGACGAGGTCATCGCCCAGCTGCTGGTCACAGAAGGCTTCGCCACCGTCGAGGACGTGGCCTATGTCGACGTGTCGGAAGTCGCCTCGATCGAAGGCTTCGACGAGGACACCGGCGCCGAGATCCAGGCGCGCGCCCAGGAATACCTGGACAAGGAAGCCGCTGAGCTGGACGCCAAGCGCAAGGAGCTGGGCGTCGAGGACGGCCTGCTGGCCATCGAAGGCGTCACCCTGCCCATGGCTGTGGCCCTTGGCGCCGGCGGCGTGAAGTCGGTCGAGGATCTGGCCGATCTGGTTCCCGACGACCTGCGCGGCTGGTTCGAGAACAAGGGCGGCGAGCGCGTGCGCGAAGCCGGGATCCTGGAGTCCTTCAATCTGGAGCCGGCCGACGCCGAGACCCTGATCATGCGCGCCCGCGTGGTGATGGGCTGGGTCGAAGCCCCGCCGGAAGACGAGGTGGTCGAGGAAGAGGTGGCCGAAGAGGTCTTCGCCGAAGCCGACGCCGAGCCGTCCGAAGAGCATGTCGCCGAGGCGGAAGCCGCCGGCGAAGCTCAAGACGCCTAAGGTTGGGCGAGGTGTCCTACCATGGAGCAGTCAGCCGCTAGGCCCCATCCCACCCTCGCCGCGGCGTCGCGCGAACGGCGCGACATCGTGTCGGGCGAGGTGATGGAGGAGGCGCGGCTGATCCGCTTCGTGGTGGGCCCCGACGGCCAGGCCGTCCCCGACCTTGCGCGAAAGCTGCCGGGGCGGGGAATGTGGGTGGCGGCCGACCGCGCGTCGGTGACCGCCGCGGCGAAAAAGGGGCTGTTCGCCCGCTCCGCCAAGGCCAAGGTTGCGGCCTCCGTCGACCTGGCCGATCAGGTCGAAGCCCTTCTGAAAACGCGTCTTTTGTCCGCCCTGGGCCTTGCGCGGCGCGGCGGCGACCTTACTTCGGGCTTCGAGAAAGTTCATGCTGCGATCGCCGCCGGCAAGGCGGCCTGGTTGATCGAGGCCACCGACAGCGCCGCCGACGGACGCCGAAAGCTGTGGGCCCTGGCTCGGAAGCAGTCCCGCCCGCCCGGCCTGATCGGCCTGTTCACCGGCGCCGAATTGAGTTTGGCCTTAGGCGGCGAGAATGTGATACACACCGCCTTCCTTGCGGGGCGAGCCGCCGAGCATTGGGCCGAAGATGTCCGACGCCTGGCGGGGTTCAGTCCGCTCCTTCCTGAGGATTGGCGCGAGGAGCCTGTCGAGGCGAAGCGGGAGCCATAAGGCTTTCCGCCCGTCCTTGTTTGAGGCAGGCGATGTTAAGGGATCAAGGCTGGGATCCGCCCGGTCGACGAGTAAAGCGAGCGAATGAGCGACGAGAACAACAACGGCCGTAAGCCCCTGACCCTGAAACCCCGCACCGGCGGGTCGGTCAGCTCGGGCACGGTGAAGCAGAGCTTCAGCCACGGCCGGACGAAGACTGTGGTCGTCGAGACCAAGCGCGCCAGGCCCCACGGGACGCCCGGCGGCAACCTCGCTGCGCC
>JAIXTR010000306.1 GCA_027483845.1 Caulobacteraceae bacterium
CGGTCAAGGCGCCGCCGGCCCGGCCGAAGGTCACCACGCCGGCGTACTTCTCGTTCGACAGCACCTCGTGAATCTTGTCCGGCGTCCATGGCGTCCCGTTCGCGGCCGGCAGACCCTCGGCATTTAGCGTCCGGGCGATGGTCCGCCGCGACATCCCCGCGTACAGGAACAGCCGGTAGATCCGCCGAACCAGCGCGACCTCCTCGGGCGGGCCCCGGACGAGCACCACGTGGTCCGTCTTGACCCACTTCTGCTGCCCGGCCTCCAGCTGCGGCCCCACCGTGCCGTCGCGGCGGACGACCTGACGACGCAGGCCGTAGCCCGGCGGACCGCCGACCCAGTGTCCCAATCGGGCGTGGTTCCACTGCGCGGCGGATACCTTGGCGGCGAGCTCGCGGCTGTACTCCGCGGCCATGACGCGTTTCAGCTGCTTGAGGATCGAGGCGGTGACCGACCCGTCATTGTCGAAGAGCTCCGCGCAATATTCGACGCCGACACCGGCGTCCCGGCAAAGGAACTCGTAGTGCGCCCCCTGGTCGGCGTCCTGAAAGCGCCCCCAGCGGCTGACATCGTAGGCGAGGACGAGGTCGAAGTCCCGGTCACCGCTGACCACGTCCGCCAGCAGGGTCTTGAGGCCGGGGCGGTTGTGCAGCTGAAGCCCGCTGACGCCGGCGTCCTCATAGGTACGAACGACCGCAAGGCCATGGCGCTCGGCATAGGCGGCGATGGCCACGGCCTGATGGTGCAGGGCGTAGTTCTGGTGTTCCGTGGACATCCGCAGGTACTGGGCGGCGCGCCGCAGCTTGGAGCGCGTGGGGTGTTGGGCAGGCATCCGCGGCCTCCTCCGAACCCCCGACCGGACAGGACACGTCAATCCTGCCACGTCCTTGGCGGTCAGGCGAGCTCGGCGCCGTAGAGGTCTTTGGCCCAGGGGACGAGATCAGGGGCGTGCTGGACCACCTTGCCGGCCTGGAAGGTGATCATCAGGCGCGGGGGCGCGCCGTCCACGCTGTTGTCGAAGACGAAGCCGTGGTCGGCGCGCAGCACGGCGCTTCGGATGACCGGCCCGTTCCGATCGTAGCGCCCGCGGACCTTCGACGGCGGGACGGGATGACCGCCCATCACCGCGCGGTCCACGACCCGCTCGACGGCGAAGTCCGCGTCGACGACGCTCAGGTGGTAGACCGCCAGGCGATAGCCGGCGGCGATGGCGGTCTCGATCACCTCAAGCTTCGACGGATGGGAGAAGGTCGACTCCATGACCAGGCTCTGGCGAGCGGCCATCAGGGCTTGGCGACGCGCCGACGCCAGATCCTGCCCCAAGGCGGCGTCCTCCGCCGAGCTGGACCACCTGCCCAGGACCTCCCGGGCGAGGAGGTCCGGGTTCACGAACGGGGCGGATGTCCGCGGACGCAGGTAGTGGTCGTAGAAGGTCGTCTTGCCGGCGCCGTTAGGGCCGGCGATCAAATGAAACGTGGGCCGCACCACGTCGGCTTAGGCGGCGGACTTCGCGCGCGCCCCCTTCGACGGCGCCTGGCGCGCGGCCCGTGCGGCGGCGCGCTTGTCGCCAAGCGTCGCATAGGCGGCCGCGAGATCGGGTGAGGGCGTCTCAAAGACACGACCCAGTTCGCCGAAGACCGCGTCCTGTTCGGCCGCGGACAGATCGTCCATCTTCAGCCGCCCCTCGAGGGCGGCTCGCACACGGGCGGCGGACGCGCCGTCGGTATTCTCAAAAGCCCGTCCGATCTGCGCCCAGTGCTCGATCTGGCTGCCGAGGGATCGATGGAAGAGATCGGCCTCCCGCCGCGCCTCGTCCACAAGACGGCTGTTGAGCTTCACGGTCGAGAACTTCGATGCCATATCACCCTCCGGGGTGTCAAAATGTCACCTTGGAGGCTCGATTTCAACCACTACCGGAACGACGGAGGGCCGGTGCAGGGGGCGTTCCGTTCCCGTCCGCCCTGGCCGCGACCCATCACCGCCTGCGTGGCGTGCAAGCCCGGCCGCCCCTGAACGCCGAAACGCCCGTTTCGATCTTGCCGACGGCAAGCCGCGGCGTGTCCCGAGATCGTTCGCCAATCGCCCTTATGGCGCCACGCGTTCGAACAGGTGCTCATAGTGCGTCACAAGCCCCGCGCCGTCGACGACAAGGTCCGCCTCAAAGCCGCGGGACAGCCCCTCGTCGACGTAGCGTAGGCGATGCGGCCCCTGCCGCTCGTATCGCTGCCGGGACCGCGCGACGGTCAGGGCGGCGCCATCGATGAACGCGGTGTCGAGGCTCACGCTGGCGCCCTGACCCTGGGGCGTGCGGCGGATGGGAAGGGTGTTGCAGAACGGGGTCACCGAAAGGTCCGGCTCATCGGCGCCCTCCAGATCCAGTCGGCGGGCGCCGTTGACCCGCCAGCCGGTTCCCACCCGTTCCAGCTGGAGGCGGCCGTGGCCTTGCGCGTTCCAACGCTCAACGGTGACAGCCTGCGCGCGCCATCCCGCATCCAGGCGCCAGACGTGGTCGAGACGGAATCCGCCAGCCTCCGCACAGACTAGCGTCGCGGTGGCGGTCACGCCGCCGCTATCGATGGCCAGCTCGAGGCGCTCGAGTCCCTGCAGGTCGGTGCGACGCCAAAAGAGGAAGGATGTGCTCATGACGCGGCTCCCGTGCCGCAATCTACGTCACGATGGCGCTTGGCTCTGATCGGAATCGGACTCGCGGCGGCCAAAGACCCGCGTCCAAGGTCCGCGCTCGTCGGCCTGCGGCGTCCCCCGCACGCCAACCCAGTCCGTGGATGCCGGCGGCGGTCTCTGGGTTGGCGGGGGCGAGCGCGCGACGCCGGCTCCACGGCGTCGTCCCTGCGCCGCCAGCTCAGGCGGCGCGGCGTAGGGGGGCGACGGTGCTCGGCAGGGCCGGCGGAAAGAGGAAGCGACCCCCGACAGACCCGTCCCGCAGGTGGATCACCAGCTTCACCGCCACGCCGTCGGCGGCGAGGCGCGCGCCCAACCGCCGCGCCGCCGCCTCGGCCTCGGCGCCGGATCTGAAGACCAGCGCGTTCGCCACCCCGGAGATGCCGAGAGACCACCCGACCGGCAGCGGCTTGATGGTCAGGAGCCTCATGACGCGTCTCCTCTCGCCGCGAACCGGTCCAGCGCGTCGAGCGCCTCGCGAACGTCCGCCGCGGCGACGGGTTCGGGCGTCCCGAGCAGCCACCGCCGGTGCGGCTGGTCCTGAACGGCGGAGGCGTCGGACAGCCAGGAGGCCAGGACGGCGCGCTTGTCCGCTAGGGGGAGATCCGGGTCCTTCAAGACGTCCCGCGGATGCTGGAAGCCGACCGCGGGCCGCAGCCAGCGTTCGCGCGCGGCGCTGAGGCTGCGCATTTGGATCTGTTGCTCTGTCGTCGCCAGCAACATGGCGTGTCTCTCCGTGAATGTCCTTTCGGTTGGGGGAGGGGCGCACGATCGCAGCCGCCGCGCGCCAACGGCCTAGGCCGCCGCGGGCGCCTGCGGCCGATCCATCAGCACCTTCAGCGGGGCAGGGCGGGGCGACCTGGTCGCGTTGTCGAACGGGGGACCGCGCGGCGCGTCGCCGCCTTGGCGCGCCGTCGCGGCCACGGCGGCGAGGAGCTCGACCGAGATCACCGGCCGAAATCGGCGAACGGCCTCAGGATTCACGCGCATGTTCATCTCCTCAAATCCGAGCAAGTTGAACGAGGAGCGCCAGGATGCCTGCGCTCCCGGACCTGGACCCAAAACGGCATCCAGCGGGCGGGGATTTTGGGCCTAGAGGTCCTGCGTTCAAGGCCGCCGGAACGCATTTTTTTTCGAGGCGCGGAGCAGTGGCCGCGCGGTTCCGCTTGCGGCCGGAGCGGCGCGCTCGTGACGCTATGGAAGAGGACCGGTCGCGATGTCGACGGCGGTCGGCAGGACAGAGGCACGACAAGACCCCCGCGCTCGCCGCGGAGCGCCGACCGAACGCGGACATCCGCCCGCCTGCGCCTGTGACCTATTCCCCGCGCGCGCGGGCATATTGAGGTCCTGCGAGCGGCGAGAGCCAAGGCTCACGGCGGACGATCCAGCACTCATACTGCGGGTCGAGCCTCCCCGGCTCGTCGAGGCTTCCCAGGGAGACCTCCACCTCATCGCCATGGCGCGCGATAACGCGCGACCCGCACGCGCCGCAAAATTGGCGGTCGTAACCCGGTGAGCTGAACCAGCTGCGCAGGTCCCCCGTCACCGTCAACGCCTCGGCCTTAAAGACGGCGAAGGGGTTTGACGCTGCGCCATGGGCCTTGCGGCAGGTCATGCAGTGGCAGAGCCCCACCCGCAGCGGCGCAGCGCGAAGGACGAACCGGACCGCGCCGCAAGCGCAGCCACCTGACAGGACCTCGGCATCGGCTCTCATGGCGGCGCAACGCGGTCCCCCCCGTTTCGATCCTGCGCGGCGGCCGGGGTGAGGGCGCAAGACGCGGCGCTCCACTAGCGCGCGTGCGAGGCCACAGGGTGAAGTGGTCATGGATCGCGTCGATACCGCGATCAGCAATCGGCTGACCCGCGCACGCGCCGCGGCCCCCATCTCTCCAGGAACGCGCCCATCGAGCCCTCGACCCTGGAAAATGAGCTTTCGGGCAGTCGTCCTTCCCATCACTCCGACAGCGGCCAGGTCGGGCGGATCACCGCGCTGCGAAGCGGGATCGTCGAGGTGGGTTGGCTGGTCGCAACACCTTGCGGAAACACATCAAAGGTCGGCGCGTAAGACCGAGAGAGCGCGGCGCGGCCCTGCGAACCGCCCTCTTCAGCGACCGGACCATGACGTGTGCGGCGGCGGCGGTTTCAATGGGCAGACCCGTGCGGCCGCGATACGTTAGCGTCTTTCATATCGGTTTTTCGACCGATATGCCCTTATGCCCGGTGGCTTGGAACAACCAAGTCTAGAAACGCTTGAGTTGATATGCATGATAAAGCCAAGCCGATTATTATGATTGTCGAAGACGAGTATTTAGTTCGACGGCTGACAGCCGCCGTGTTTTCAGAAGAAGGATTTGAGGTCCTTGAGGCGGAACACGCTGCCGCCGCCTTATCGGCCTTTGGCGTCCATCCCAACGTCCAGGTGCTGTTCACCGACGTCAATATGCCGGGGACGTTGGACGGGATCGATCTCGCCGAACAGCTCAAGGCCATGGCGCCGGAACTGCAGGTGATCATCACCTCCGCGCTTCCGCTACCCCGGCCCGCCGGCCACATCCCTGCGTTCTTCGTATCGAAGCCCTACGACACGCTTGCGGTTTGTGACGCAGCGAAGGCCCTTCTGGCCGCCTGAGCGCCGGGGCTGATGACACTCATGGGCGCGCGCCGGCCCGCGTGCTTGGCCTGACTACGGCGACGCCGGGGCGGGCGGCGAGGGCGCAGCCTCTGTCGCGTCGATGAGCACAGACGCCGGAAGCTTGACGGTCATGCTGGTGCCGTTCGCGCCCGTCGCCCGCGCCATCGTGGCCTGGAGCTGTCGGACGAAGGCTTCGACGTAACGCGACCCAAGTCCGGAGCGGACGCCACTCTTCCGACTCTGACGGTGGCCGACTCCGTCATCCGCGACAATCAGCAGGACCTCGTCGTCGCGCTTTTCGAAGGTGATCCGGATGTGGCCAACACCAGCGGGGAAGGCATGCTTGATGGCGTTGGTCGCGAGTTCGTTCACGATCAGTCCAACGGCGACCGCCTTGTCCGGATCGAGATACAGTGGGGCGGCGTCGACCTCGATTTTGACGTCGACGGCGTCGTCGATCAGGCTGGAACGCAGGGTTGCAGCAATCCCGACCAGATAGGATCGCGCCGGAACGGGACCAAACGCCGCGGATTGAGAGATGACGTCGTACAGATCCGCCACGGCCCCAACGCGAGCTTGCATCGCCCGGTAGCCCTCCACGCACGGTTCCGCCGCGCGGCGTATCTCGAACGACATAAACGAGGTGATGATCTGCAGGCTGTTCTTGATCCTGTGCGCTAATTCCGCCGCAAGGATGTCCCGGTGGCGCTCGACTAATCGCGCCTCGGTCACGTCTTCCAGCACGACAAGGAGTCGGGTGACGTGGTTGCCGGGCCGGAACACCTTTCGGGCGTTCAGCTTGAAGATGCGTCGGCCGAGCGCCGGAAATTCATCCTCGATCTCAAACCCATCGAAGGCCGCCTCATCCGGCACGACCTTCTGCAACAGCACACCGAGCGCGGGCACATCCCATTGACCTTCTCCAAGATCCTTGAGCCGGCGGCCAATGACCCGCTCCGGTGACACCTGGAAAAGCCCGAGGAAAGCACGGTTGGCGCTGGCGACGGTCATGTCGCCTTCAAGAATCAAAAGGGGATCGCGGACGGTATCGACGATCGTCTGCGCCAACCGCCATGCCCGTTCCGCCTCGCGCGCCGCGTCACGTTCGGCGGAGATGTCATCGATGGCGACCAGGATGAAGGTGACGTGGTTCCCGGGCCGGAAGACCTTCCGCGCGTTCAGCCTCAGCGTCCGGCGTCCAATCCGTTCGAAGTCGTGCTCGATATCATAGCCTTCGACCGCCTCATCCTTCGGCAGGATCCGCTCGAGCAACTCCCGAAGCTCCGGGATGTCCCACTGTCGGTTCCCGAGTTCGTAGATCGGGCGGCCGATCGTCTCAGATGCGGCCACTTGAAACAGGCGGTAGAAGGCGCGATTGGCGGATCTGACGTGCAGATTCTCGTCCAGCACGAGCAGTGAACTGCGCACCGTGTCGACAAGATCGTGGAACGAGACGTCGCTAGCAAAACTGTTCATGCGCGGTCCTTCAGGCGCCGCGCCCAAAGCCGACTTTCGGACTGCGAACGCCGATCTTAGTGAACTTCGTGCCGCGCGACAGCTGAATCCCTGGCAGGCGCCGCGGCGTCGCACGTGGCCGGTCACTCGTCGATCCACGCCTGCACCCCAGTACGGCGTGGACTCGGCCTAGCCGCCTGGGTCGATCGCGCCTGTGTCGTTCGCGACGTTCAGCGTCCGGCGCACAGTCGGCAGATAGCTGCGACCGACCGCACGAACGATGCCGTTGTCCAGCACCAGCTGCATAGCCCCCGGGTTCGCGTATCGCACCGCGCGGACCCGGTCCCGGCGAACGATGGTGGAGCGGTGGATGCGCAGAAACGCTTGGGGGTCGAGCTTGTCGGCCGTGGCGGCCAGGGTCTGACGCACGAGGACCGTGGCGCCGTCCTCGGTGTGCAGGCGAACATAATCACCCTCGGCGTCGATCAGGACCACCTCGTCGACACGGGTCCGTAGCCGGACGCCGCGCGCGACGCTCCAGAAGGCCTCGGTCAACGGAGTCGGTTCAGGGGCCGCCCGGGCGCGAAGGCTCTGCAGGATGGTGGTGAGTTCCGCGATACGCTCTTCGGCGTCTCGCCCGCGCTGCTGCACGCCGGCGCGGGCGAGGGCGGTGCGCAGCCGGCCAAGCCCGACCGGCTTCAGGAGATAGGCCGCGGCGCCCGTCTCGTCCCAGGCGCGGAGCGCGTGGTGATCGTAGGCGGTGACGAAGATGATGGCCGGCGGCGCTTGCGGCGCGAGCCGGCGCGCCAGCTCGAAGCCGTCCATCTCGGGCATCTTGATATCGAGGAGCAGGATGTCGGGCTGCAGCTCTGCGAGGCGTCCCAAGGCGTCGGCCCCGCCGTCGGATTCGCCCACCAGCCGGACCTCCGGGAGCTCACGCAGCATCAGGGTGAGGCGGCGTCGGGCCAAGGGCTCATCGTCTACGATGAAGACGCTCAACGGGTTCACGCGAACTCCAGCGGTAGGGTGACCTCCGCTCGAAACCCCTGGGCCGGTGCGGCTTCCGCAACCAGCCGGGCGGCCTCGCCGTACCGGGCCTCGAGCCGACGTCGCACGAGGCTGAGGCCCAGACCGGCCCCAGCGCGCGGCGCGTCGACGTCCCGTCGGGCGCCATCGTCCGTCACGGACAGCACAAGGTCACGGCGACGCCGCGCCGCGGCGATGTGGACCGTGGTGACGACCCGTGACGGCGAAACGGCGTACTTGACGGCGTTCTCGACCAGCGGCTGGAGGATCAGGGCCGGGACACGCGCGGCGCCCAGGTCGGGGGGCAACGACCAATCGACCCGCAGGCGGGACGGGAAGCGGACCTGCTCGATAGCGAGATAGGCCCGTTGCAGGGCGACCTCCTCGTCGAGGCTGATTTCTCCGCGCGGATCGATATCCAGGGTGCTGCGTAGGAAGTCGGCAAGGGCGACAAGCATCTCTTCGGCGCGGGACGGATCCTGGTCCCAGATCATCGAGCTGATCGCGTTCAACGTATTGAACAGGAAGTGCGGGTTCATCTGGTGACGGAGAGCCTCGAGCTGCGCCTCTTGGGCGACGGCGGCGAGCTCGGCGATGCGCCGTTCCCGGTCGCGAACCTCGTGGCTGTAGTCGAGGGCCGCCATCAAGGCCGCCCAGGCGGCGAACGACCCCAGCCAGGGAAACATGTCCTGCCAGAACATCACCGGTTGGTACGGCAGGGTCGGCGCGGGCGGAGCGATGTACCAGAGCGTCACATCGGTCACGAGGCCGTAGAGGGCGGCAGCCGGCACAACCAGGATCGCCGAGGCCAGGACCCTGAGCGCGAAGGGCCGCCGCCGCAGGGGCCTGAGCAAGGCCATCAGCCCCAGGGCGATGAGGAAGCCCGCCACCGAGATGGGAATGCGGCGCAGCTGGAGCTCGGCGAAGCTGAGGTACGGGTTGTCGACAATCGAGGATCGGGTCGCCAGGGCGGCGTAGTGGACGCACCAGAATAGCGCCGAGGCGAGCAACAGTTGGCGCCGGTCCCGCACGGGGCTGACGGAAGAAGCGGATGGGCCGCGCATGCCGTGATGCTCGGCCAAGGTGTCGGGAGAGTCCATCGACGTCCGTCGCGCCCAGATGGTCGTTCGTCGCATCTATGGGCGATCCGTCGCGCGAACCCGGCCGGTGGCCGCAGGCCGCCTTCACCGCGGACCGGGCGCGGCCTAGCGGTTCGGGCCGCCCACGAAGGCGCGCACCGTGCAGGAGTTCACGACCATGAGAAACCCTATTCCCCTTGCCCTGGCCCTCGGGCTCGGGCTGTTCGCGGCCCAGCCCGCCGCCGCCGCCGCGGTGTTCGTGGCCAACCACAGCTTTGAAGCGGATGTCCTGGCGGACGGTCAGTACCGCGTCGGCTTTGCACCGGCCGGCTGGTCCTCCGGCTACGCCGAGCCGTCCGGACCGCAGAACCCACTGGCCAGCGACTTCGCCAGCATTCCGGACGGGCAGAACGTGATGTTCTCGGCCACGGGCTACGACGGAACGCCTTACTATCAGGGAAATGTCCACCAGCAGGTGCTGGACAGCCTGACGGCCAACACCCGGTACACGCTGCTCGTGGATGTCGGCCAGTCCACCTACGCCGACTTCGCCGACTTCGCCGTCCAGATGGTCGGCGGCGCCGGGCTTGAGACGGTCCTCGCGTCTGGCAGCTTCCTGAGCGATCAGATCGCGCCGGGGCAATTCCGGACGCTTACCCTGGTGTTCGACACCACGTCGGCCGTCGACGGGCCGTTCGGCATCCGCCTGCGCACGTTCCACAACCCGCAGCAGGGCCAGAGCCAGCGTCTCGCATTCTTCGACAATGTCCGCCTCGACGCGTCGCCCCTGACCACGGCCGCGGTTCCGGAGCCGGGGTCCTGGGCGCTGATGATCCTGGGCTTCGGCGCCAGTGGGGCGCTCCTGCGGCGTCGCGCCGCCCTTCGAGGTGCGACGACCTGAGCGCCGATCTGGCTCACCTGGACGGCTCCCGCGGTCGGGCGTGGCGGGCGATCCCCATCTCACGCCATGCCCGACGGCGTCATACCGTCAGAACGTCCACCCTCACGCCATGGCCCTGATCTTCATCACCCACCCCGAGGTGATGGTCGATCCGGCGACGCCGGTTCCGAACTGGCGTCTCTCGGCCAGGGGGATCGCCCGAATGCGGGCCTTTGCGGCATCCCCGGCCGTCGCTCACGTGACGGCGGTTTGGGCGAGCCCTGAGACCAAGGCGACCGAGGCGGCGGGCCTGCTTGCGGCCCGCCGACGCCTCGCTGTGCAGGTCCATGCCAGTCTGGGGGAGAACGACCGTCGCGCGACGGGCTTCCTGCCCCCCGACGACTTCGAAAGAGCCGCTGACGCCTTCTTCGCTAAACCGCTTGATAGCGTCAGAGGCTGGGAGACGGCCCGCGCCGCCCAGGCGCGCGTCGCCCAGGCGGTCTCCGACATCCTCTGCGGCGCGGCCCCACCGGACGGCGATGTGGCAGTTGTCTCACATGGCGCCGTCGGCGCGCTTCTGCTTAGTCAGCTGCTCGGTGCGCCGATCTCCCGGGCCTACGACCAACCGTCCCAAGGCCACTACTGGCGGTTCGACCCTCTGACGGCGACAGTGGTTCACGGCTGGCGGTCCATCGCCCCGGCCTGACCACGCGGCTGGAACCCCGCCGCGGCAGGGACCGCCGCAGTGGCTCGGCATCGACGCCGGCGGATATCTCCTGTGGGCTTTGGCCGGGAGATCGGCCATGGCCGGGCGCTGCGCGCGTCCGGCGGTCAGAGCCCCGATTGAGGGCCCCAAGCGATCGACGCGCCTTGCGGTCGGGACGGGGCGAACCGTGAGGTCGACCTGGGTCTCGCCGATCATCGCGCATGCGACCGGGTTTCGACCATCTCGTCGTTCACCCGGTGATCGGAAGACGCCGCCCCCAGCCTTACTGGGGCGAAGCCCGCGCGGCCAATGCGATGTTTGGAGCCTCAGTCCGACGGCTGCGGACGGTTCGGTCTGCCTAAAGCGGATGGCTTGTTGCGGCCTGAACCCTTGAGCTCATTCTGAGCGCGAAACCGTTCGGAGGCCTTGCGCTGGCGCTCGCTCACACGGTAGCCAATCCGGGCATAGGCGCTCATCAGGCTGCCGAAGCGGCGGATGTAGCTGATCGGAGCCCGCGTAATGTCGGAGGCTTCGATCAGGCTAGCCGTGAGACGGCCACGGGCTGCCAGCAACTGGCGCAGCTCCGCCAGAAGCTCGTCGTCATCTGGGGTGCGGGCGGTCACGCCCTTACGCACGGCGCCCTTCGAAACGGCTCAGCCGTCGCCAAGGCCTAGGGGCCGGGCGCTTCGGAGATTTCAACCGCGCCAAGTCCGGATCAACGGTACGATGTGGGCCGTCATTTGCGGACGAATGCGTCAAACTGGTCCTTCCAATCCGGGTGCCACCGCGAGAGAGCAGGACGGTTCTCGATCAGGTCGCCCATCGTCCACGCCATGCGCTTCTCGTCCAGGGCCCGCGTGACGTCGTTGTCGGGACACAGGATGTAGAAGTCCCCGCGAGCCAGGCTTTCAAGCATGAACGCGACGACCTGGTCGGGCGTCCAGGCTGCCGGAGGCTTTGCGTCTCTCCGCGCCGTCGTCATCCCGGTGTGGGTGAAGCCGGGCACCAGGAGATGGGCGGAAACCTGACACCCGTCCGTGTTTCGCAGTTCGTGTTGCAAGCCCTCTGCGAACGCTTTCAAGGCCGCCTTGGAGGTATTGTAGGCTGTGTTGCCGGGGGGCGTGGTGATGCCCTGCTTGGAGCCCGTCGCGATGACAAAGCCAGGCCGCTTGGACGCGACCATGGCGGGCAGAAAGGCGTGCGCGCCCTGGATGACGCCCCAGAGGTTCACCTGCATTAGCGCCTGCCAGGCGTCGAGGTTCGCCCAAGCCGATCCGGGGTTGAGGCCGACGCCGGCGTTTAGCATCAGCACCGAGACATAACCGAAGGCGGAATGGGCCTTGTCGCGCAGGCGTTCGAGATCTTCGAGCCGAGCGACATCGGTGGGCACGGCCGCCACCTTCGCGCCCGCGTCCCTCAGCATAGCCTCCGCGTCTCGCAGTCGTTCGCCTGCGACGTCGGCGATCACCACCGGCAGGCCAAGCTCCGCGAAGCGCCGCGCGGCCGCCAGTCCGATCCCGCTGGCGCCGCCCGTGATGACGGCCGCGCCGCCATCAGCGATCGGTGGCAGGTCTGCGTGGGCGGCGGTCATGCGGATCGTCCCTTCAGGTCATCGTCGCGATGTTGCGCCGCCACCGCTTGCGGCTTCGGTCGTCGACGGGGCGCAGCGCTTATCGCGCCAACGATGCAGCGCCCTTAGATCCGGCAATCTGGCCGGTGGGGACCGGCGCTGCAAGAGCGACTGTCCCTCAATCCGCGAGCTCGTGATGGACGGAAGGGGCCCCGGCCAGCGCCCTTCGGGCAGCCCATCTGGTGCGTGCCTGGACCACCATTCGTCCGAGGATCCCGCCATAGACCGCGCGACCCGTCGCGAGGCTTGAATGACGACGCAAGGGGACGCATTCAAGCCGACGCTTCCGCGCCGAGACGTATCGGACGCGACCTCTATCGAATCAGGTCGGTCGTTCGCAGGGCGCGCATCAGGCCGACCAGGGCGGCGCGAGACTCGGCGGGGAGGTCCCGGTAGCCGCTCAACATGTCCATGGCGCCGGTGGTGGCCAGCAGATCGGCAA
>JAIXTR010000645.1 GCA_027483845.1 Caulobacteraceae bacterium
ATGGTGCCGCCTAGGTGACTCGAACACCTGACCTACGCATTACGAATGCGCCGCTCTACCAGCTGAGCTAAGGCGGCCCCTGTCCGGGGACGCGGGCTTGTACCCGCACAGACCCGATTTGAAAAGCGTCACGCCGTCACGCACGCGGGAAGGGGCTGTGGCGCTAGGCGCGCGGCCGCCGGCGGGGGGCTGTCGGGGCGGGGGGATCGGGCTCCTGATAGCCCTCATCCACGGGGTAGAGACCGGGGTCATCCAGCATCGGCGGGACGTCCGCATAGGCGATGGGCAGATCCGGCAGCTCCCGCAGGCTGCGTTCGCGCCGCTCAAGCCGGGGATGCAGCAGCTGGCCCGTCTCGGCGAAGGCGATGGCCAGCCGGGCCCAGTCCTGGGCGTGATAGGCGAAGGCCCGGCCTTCCGGATCCAGATCCGACCAGTCGGGCTCGGGCGGCGCGTTCATCCCCTTGGCCAGCCACATCCGGGCTTCGTCCACCGCGCCGGCGGCATAGGCGGCGCGCGCCATCAGGCCGGCGATGCGGGCGGTCACCGGCTCGCCCTCCAAGGCCTTGGCGGCTTCGCGCGCGGCCGGGGCGTCCCCGGCGACCAAGGCCTGCTCGACATAGAGCAGCAGGCTCTCGCGGTGCGTGGGATTGACCGCCGCCAGTTGTCCGAGGCGCTGGGCCCGTGCGCGGGGCGTCTCGTCGGTCTTGAGATCGCGATAGGCCAGCCACAGCGCCGGATGAGGCGCCGCGCGCCAGGCGTTCTCCAGGACTGCGGCGGCCCGCCCCGCCTTGCCGTCGTCGGCCAGCAAACGCGCCGCCATGACCACGCCCGGGGCGAACCCTGGCTGCAGACGGGCGGCCTCGACCACGTGATCCTGGGCGATAGCGCGCGCGCGTGGGTCCGGGGCGTGCTCCAACTGGGCGGCCGAGGCGGCGAGCAGCGCGGCGCGGGCGCGCTCAGCCACGACCGGCGGGACGATCTTGCGATCGAGCGCGCTCTTGACCAGAGCCAGGGCCCCGTCCCAGTCCGCAGCATCCAGGCGCGACTCCAGGATCGCGCGCCAGGCCCACCGCGCGGTGCGGGCTTCGCCATAGGCCTCCTGCGCATGCCGCAGCGCGGTCTCCCGCGCGCCCTGGGCCAGGGCGATCTGCATCAGGCCCTTGTGTCCCGCCAGGCGCATGTCGGGGAAGCTGAGCATGGCGGTGTAGGCAGCCTGGGCCTGGGCGATGTCTCCAGCGGCCTCTGCGGCCTGCGCGGCCAGCACCCGCACCAGGCCCGGGGCGTCGGCGGCGACCTCGCCGGCCTTCTTCGACAGGCGCAGCGCCTCCGACCCGTCGCCGGCCGCCACGGCCATGAAGCCCCGCGCCAGCACGTCGTTCGCCTGTCGCCGACGCGCCTCGGCCCGCAGGCGATCCGCCCGCCGGGGCGCGTCCAGCACCCAGAGGATCGTACGCCACACCACCGCCGCCAACAGGCCGAAGACCAGCGCGATCAGGATGGCCGCCGCCGCGGTGGAGTCCGCCCGCCAGCCCAGCCAGACCACGCTTGCGCGACCGGGATCGCCGCTGAGCGCCAGGGCGCCGACCGCGATTGCGGTCATCAGGATCAGCACAACGCCGGCGCGGATCATGCGGCCGGCCCCGGCGCCTGCAAGGCGCGCACCGCGCGACTGCGAAGCGCACCGACCTGACGATCAATCTCGGCGCGGCGTTCAGCGTCGAGGCGCCAAGGCGCGATCGCCTCGCGGGCCTTGGGCGGAAGCGCGTCGAGGGCCTTCAGCGCCGCGACCACCTGGCCATCCTGGAGCGCCAGCTCGGCCCGGGCGACGATGGCGTCGGGCGATGCGCCCACGGTGTCGTCGACGCGCCGGACCGTGACGATCCTGGCGGCGGCGTAGGCCAGGTGCTGGCTGAGATTGCCGTCGGCAGGCGGCTTTCGCGCGCGGCTCACGGCCTTGGCGGCGTAGGGCGGGAAGCTGGCCGCGAGGGCCGTTCGGCTAGGCGCGCCGGTCTCGGCGAGACGCGTCAGGCGCGCCAGTTCCGGCAGGTTGGGCGCGGTGGCGCGCAGGGTCGCCAGCTCGCGGTCGAACGGCTTCGACCCCTGACTGGCGTCCACAAGCTGGGCGGCGGCGAGGGCGGCAGCCGCCGCCTCGGTCGTGCGAGCGCCCTGGCTCTCCAGGGTCACGATCCGGGCGTTGAGGCGCGCCACCTCATCGGCGGCCGGCGAGGCCATGACGATGGGCAGGGCGTCGGCCGTCGCCGGCGCGCGCGGCGCAGGCCCGGCGCTGGGCGCGGCCGCGATGTCACGGCCCGGGATCAGCCGCGGCCCGAGTACGGCCAAGCCAGCGCCCGCCAGAACGCAGACGACGCCGAACGCCACCAGGGCCGCGAAGCCGAGGCCAGACATCGACCGCCGGCGATATGCGGCGGGGTCCTTCGGCAGGTCGGGATCCATGGCGCTCATCGCTCAGGACCGCCGATCGATGAGATTGAGCAGGGCCGCCTCCAGCGGAAAGGGCGGGAAGGCCTTCGCTCCCATCCGCACCCGCGCCAGCGGCGCCACGACAGCCTTCGAAAGCCCCAGGGCGCGCAGGTCCGGCGCCGGATGGCCCTTGAGCACCTTGGCCAGCACCTGGGCGGCGCGCGGGGAATGCAGCAGCACGGCGTCGCTCTGGGTCAGGGTCGCAGCCTGCGCCTCGGTCAGGTCCGCGGGCGCCGTCTCGTAGAGAACCAGCCGCCGGGCCTGGACACCTTGTCTCTCCAGGGCTCCAGTCAGGTCGCCAGCTAGTTCGGCGGCGCCTGGGTGCAGCACCACGCCGCGCAGTTCGGCCCGCCGCGCGACGATCCCCTCCGCCAGGGCTTCCACATCGCCGTCGGCCGACAGCACCGACTTGAACCCCGCGGCTCGCGCCGCCTGGGCTGTCGCGGCGCCGACGGCGAACACCTTGAGGCCCCGCTCGCCGCTGGCGTCGGCGAAGGCCCGGACGCCATTCGCGCTGGTAAAGGCCAGGGCCACGACCCCGTGCAGATCGATCACGACGTCGGGCAGAACGCGGACGGCCAGCAGCGGCGCGACGACCGCGTCATGGCCCATGGCCCGGACGCGCTCCGCCGTCACGTCCGCGCCGGGCTGGGCGCGGGTGATCCAGATTCGCTGTCGACGCCCCGCCATCCGGCGATCCTGTTATCCGACCGGTTCCGCTTCACCAACGACGATGCGGCTCGGTCGCGCCGAGTTCAACGCCGCAATTCGAAAGCTTGGCCTTAAGGCCTCAAAGAACGATGGCGTCGCCCGCCTCGGCCTTGATGGCCTGGCCCAGCGAAAGCCCCAGATCGCGCGCCGACGAGAGAGGGTCGGAGAGCTGCGACAGCTCGGAGGCCCCCGCGTGCCGGAAACGAAGGGACCCGCCAGGCGACAGGGCCTCGACGATCAGATGCAGGCTGCCGCCCTCGAGCCACGCGTGCGCGCCGATCGGCGTCTTGCAGGAGCCTTCCAGCGCCACCAGGGCGCCGCGCTCCGCCGTCACGCAGAGCGTCGTCGTCTCGCAGCGCAGGCTGGCGACCCAGGGCAGGTCGCGATCGGCCTCGCGGGTTTCGATCGCCAGCGCGCCCTGGCCCGGGGCCGGCGGGATCTCCCGGGGGTCCAGCAGGCTCTTGGGCAGGTCGCCCATCCCCAGCCGGCGCAAGCCCGCATAGGCCAGGAGGATCGCGTCGGCCTCGCCGGCCGCCAGCTTGGCCAGGCGGGTGTCGACGTTGCCCCGCAGCATCTGCACGTTCAGGTCGGGGCGCCGGTTCAGCGATTGAGCCTGACGGCGGAGGCTCGCGGTTCCCAGGGTCGCGCCATGGGTCAGGTCTTCGAGGGTGATAGGTTCTCGGCTCAGAAACGCATCGCGGGGATCCTCGCGCTCGGGGATGGCCGCGATGCACAGGCCCGGAGGCAGTTCCGCCGGCATGTCCTTCATGGAGTGGATGGCGCAATCGATCCGACCTTCGATCAGCGCCTCCTCGATCTCCTTGGTGAAGAGCCCCTTGCCGCCGATTTCGAGCAGCCGGCGGTCCTGGACCCGGTCGCCGGTGGTGGTGATGACGACCAGCGGCGCGACGGCCTCGACCTGCGCCGGGTTGTTCGGGTCGGCGCCCAGCGCGGCGGCGATGCGGCGCTGCATGTGGCCGGACTGGGCCAGGCTGAGCTTGGACCCGCGGGCGCCGATGCGCACCTGTCCGGGAGAGGCGGGCGGTTGCGAAGCCACGGTGGGAGGTCTACCTCGGGAACGGAAACGTAGCAGG
>JAIXTR010000664.1 GCA_027483845.1 Caulobacteraceae bacterium
AGGTCGCTTTCATTGGCGACATCTCGGCGGCGGTGGCCGCGAGCGACGCGTTGCGCGACTTCGTGCGGGAGTCGAACCGCGGTCGTCACGTCTGGTTCGTGGCCGATCTAACGGAGCTCAGAGGCAAGCTGGCTTGACCTGCGGTGTCTTGGTGTCGTCTCTCGCGGTCCAATTCCTGGAGGATGCCCCATGCAGACCCGTAAGCTCGGCCCGTTCGATGTCTCGGCCATCGGCCTCGGCTGCATGAGCCTCAGCCACGCCTATGGCTCGCCGCCGCCGCGGGCGCAGGCGGAGGAGGTGCTGCTGGGCGCGCTGGACGCTGGCTACACCTTCTTCGACACGGCGGCCGTCTATGGCGTCGGGCATAACGAGCGGTTGGTAGGCGAGGTGTTGGGGCCGCACCGCGACAAGATCGTGCTGGCGTCCAAGTGCGGCCTGACCAATGGCGAGGAACGCGAACTGAACGGCAGCCCCGAGCGGTTGAAGAAGACCTGTGACGAAAGCCTGAAGCGCCTGAACGTCGACGTGATCGACCTCTACTACCTGCACCGCTGGGACAAGCGGGTGCCGATCGAGGACAGCGTCGGCGCCCTGTCCGACCTGGTCCAGGCGGGCAAGATCCGCACGATCGGCCTCTCCGAGGTCTCAGCCCCGACGCTGCGCCGGGCGCACGCCGTCCATCCGATCACCGCCCTGCAGACCGAGTACTCGCCCTGGACCCGCAACCCCGAGCTCGGCGTGATGGACGCCTGTCGCGAGCTGGGCGTGGCGTTCGTGGCCTTCTCGCCCGTCGGCCGCGGCTTCCTGGCGGGCGGGGCGCAGGATCCCGGGGCCTTCGAGGACCACGACATCCGCAAGAACATGCCGCGCTTCCAGGGCGAGGCCTTCGCCGCCAACCAGCGTCTCTACGCCGCTTTCAAGGCCATCGCCGACGAGGCGGGCTGCACGCCGGCCCAGCTGTGCCTGGCCTGGCTGCTGCACAAGGACGAGATCATCGTGCCGATCCCCGGCACCGCCAGCCCGGCCCATATGCGCGAGGACGCCGCCGCCGCGGACGTCACGCTGTCGCCGGAGATCATCGCCAAGGTCGACGCTACCGTGAACGGACAGACGGTCCAGGGCTCGCGCTATTCCCCCGCCCTGCAAGCCTCGGTCGATACCGAGCGGATGCCCGGCGAGGGCTAGCGCAGCGCCTCCGGGAACTTCGGCAGACTATCGAAGTCCTCAGGGACGTGTTCGAGGATCACGCGCGCCTTGGTGTCCGCCGCGATCTTCTCGACCTTGTCCATGCTGGCCAGGGTCTGGACGCGGTCGACGTTGAAGCGGGGCACCCGGCGGTTCGGACGGCTGGCCGCGATGTGCCACATGTCGCCCGTCAGCAGGACAGGCCCTGCCTTGGCGAGCTTCACCAGCAGCACCGTGTGCCCTGGCGTGTGACCTGGCGTCTGGATGATGGTCACGGATCCGTCGCCGAACACGTCATAGGGCGCGTCGCCCTGGATCAGGACGGTCTTTGACGTTTCCAGTGCGGCGTAGGCGGCGAAATCCTTGGCGTTCGCTCGCGCGGCGGGTCGAAAGGCGTAGGCCCGCTCGTCGGCGTCGACGATCCAGGTCGCGCCAGCGAACAGCCCGGCGTTCCCGATGTGATCGAAATGGCTGTGCGATATCGAGAAATAGTCGATATCGGCGGGAGCCAGCCCTAGCTGCTTGAGTTGGTCGGTCAGCTTGTGCGTGACGAACACGCCGCCGGGCGCGGTATGGTTGGGCAGGTCGGCGATGGCCTGCGGCACGCCGGTGTCCCAGATCAGATCGCCCTTCGGATGTCGGATCAGATAGCAGGGCACGACCATCGCAGCCCTCTGCCCCTTGTAGGCGCCGTCGTCGGCGAAGGCGTCGGCGTTCTCCGCGGTCAGCCGCCCGCAGTCCATGGCGTAGAGCTCCACGGTCTTCGGCGGCGCCTTGGCGGCCGTGGCGGAGCCGGCGGACAGCCACAGGGCGGCGGCGAAGCCAGTGACGAGCAGACGGAGCATCGTGGCGGTTCCTCGGGCTTCCTCGATCGCCGGACTTTCGCGCGGGCCCCCGGCAAAGTCACGACGTGGTTCCGGGTTGACCCAACGCCGTCTCGCCTATTGCATCGCTCCGGTGTCCAACCGAAGGTTGCGGGGGCTGCCGATGGGAACTCTCCTGAGACGCTGGGTGCTGGGGCTGCTGGTCGCGGCGACCGCGATGCTAGCGCAGGCAGCGGGCGCGGGGGAGCCGGCAGGTGACTGGGTGGGCGTCATGACGACGCCGAACACCGGCGATTTGACCCTGGCGCTGCATCTGAAGAAAACCGCGGGCGGCTATGCGGGGACCCTCGACACCATCGAGCTTGGCTCTCGCGGCGTTCCTGTCACGGCGGTCGCAGAGGCGGACCGGCTCGCGCTGGAGGTTCCTTCCGTTCGCGCGCGGTTCGAAGGCGCCTGGGACGCCGGCGCAGGGCGCTGGGACGGGACCTGGACCTCGGCCTCCGGGCAGACGTTCCCGCTGCGGCTCACGAGGGGCCTGCCGCCGCCACGCCCCCGCGTGGAGGGGTTGGATGGAGACTGGCAAGGGACACTGAACGTCGGACCCGCCGGGCTCCTGCGCCTGGCCCTGCACGTGCGGACCGGGCCCGACGGGACCGTCGCCACCCTCGACAGCATCGATCAGGGCGTCAACGGCGTGCCGATCCTGGTGAGCCGCAAAGGTCGCGAGGTGACCTTCGACATGCGGGCGCTCCGGGCCACGTTCATCGCCGATCTGGCGGCTGATGGCGCGGCGATGCAGGGCGAGTTCTCGCAGATGGGCAGCTTGATGCCGCTGGTCCTCAAGCGTAGCAGTGACGGTCCTGTCAGCCTGCCTGCATCGACGCCCGCGACCCGGCCGCCGGAGACCTGGCGCGTGCCTGACCGGGCGACGCTTCAGCCGCTGCTGGCGCGCCGGATCGACGTTGAGCATCGGGGCGTCGGGATGGCCGTCGGGACGATCTCGCCGGACGGGCGGCAGGTCGTGAGCTATGGCCGCCTTGCCGCCGGCGGAGCGCCGGTGAGCGGCGACACTCTGTTCGAGATTGGCTCGATCACCAAGGTGTTCACCGGCCTGCTGCTGGAAGACATGGTGGGGAAGGGCGAAGTGGGGCTGGACGATCCCGTCGCCAAATACCTGCCCGCTGACGTGCGGGTTCCCACGCGCAGCGGCAAGCCCATCACGCTGCGCCAGCTCGCGACCCACACGTCGGGTCTGCCGCGGGACTTTCCCCTCAACAAGGCGCGGCGGCTCGAGGACATCTATGCCGGCGCGACCGAGGCCGAGCTCTTCAAGCTGCTTGGGACATACGAGTTGCCCCGCGACCCGGGCGCCGAGTGGAGCTATTCCAACGTGGGCGTGGGCCTCCTTGGCGTCGCGCTCAGTCGCCGCGCCGACAAGGACCTGCAGACGCTGTTTCGGGAGCGCATCACCGGGCCTCTGAAGATGTCGAGCACGACGTTGGACGTCGCCGCCATCCCTGCGGCGCGCCTGGCGACCGGCCACGACGCCGACCTCAAGCCCGTGCCGCCGTTCCCGACGGGCCCCGGGGTGGTCGCGGCGGGCGGGCTCCGGTCCTCGATCGACGACATGTTGAACCTGCTGGAGGCTGAGCTGGGCCTTCGCGCAACGCCGCTGGCGGCGCCGATGGCCGCCATGCTGAAGGAGGATCGCCCCGGCATGGCGAGCACGCGCCAGGCGATCGGTTGGATGGCGATGGATCTGCCCAGCGGCCGGGTCTTCACCCACTCCGGCGGCACCGTTGGGCAGCGGGCCTTCGCGGCCTTCAATCCGAAAACCCGGCAAGGTGTCGTGGTGCTTTCCAACGCCGAGGGCTCGGCCGGAGCCGACGACATCGGATTGTTCGCGATCGGCGGGGTCCCTGTCCGACCGCTCCCCCCGGCGCCGCCGCCTCGCCTGCCGCGCGAGCCTCGCGCCGAGACGCCGCTGAGCGCAGACGCGGCAAAGCCTTACCTGGGCCGCTACCGGTTGAGCCGAAGCATCACGATGGAGATCGGCTACGACGGGTCGCAGTTGACGCTGCAGTCTACCGCCGCCGGTCGCACTGGACCTTCAGCGCCCCTGACGTTCCACGGCGCGGACGCGTTCTCGCTCGCGGTCGGCGACACCGACTTGGCGTTCCAGCGCGGCGGAGCCGGCTCGGCGACTATGCTGGTGTTGCGTGGTCCCGCGGGAGAATTCCACCTTCCCCGGCAGCCCGACTGACGCGCCGCGCCAGAATGCCACACGTGGAACTTCGTTACATCAAGACCCCGGTAAGGTGTCGGTGGTCTCCTCGTTTACCATTAATGCGAGGAAATTTCCGTGAGCGATCAATACGCTGTGGGCGAGCGACTGCAGTTCATCGGCCTTGACGACGCGTCGCGCCGAACCTTGCGCTCGCTCGCGCCCTTCATCGCCGCGGAGATCGAGCCGGCGCTGACCCTGTTCTACGCCAAGTTGGCCGAGACGCCGCAGACGCGCGCCTTCTTCCGCGACGACAGCCATATGAACGCCGCCAAGGGCGCGCAGGGTCGTCACTGGAGCATCATCGCGAAGGGCGAGTTCGACCAGGCCTACGTCAACGGCGTCCGCACGATAGGCCAGACCCATGCGCGGATCGGGCTGGAGCCGCGCTGGTACATCGCCGGTTACGCCCTCATCACCGAGACCCTGCTGCGTCGCATCGTCGAGACCCGCTGGCCCAAGGGCTTCGGAGGCCGCGCCAAGGGCGCCGACGAGACGGCCGACGCGATCACGACGCTGCTCAAGGCCATGCTGCTGGACATGGACTTCGCGGTGTCGATCTACCTGGAATCTCTCGAAGCGGAGCGCCAGCGCCTCGAGGTCGAGCGCAAGGCGAGCGAAGCGAACCAGGCGGCGGCGATGAACGCCCTGGGCGCCGCGCTTTCGCGGCTTTCGCAAGGCGATCTGCGAGCGCGGATCGATGCGGACCTCGCGCCCGCGTTCGCCAGCCTGAAGTCGGACTTCAACGACGCGATGACGTCGCTGGAAGCGACCATGGGCTCGGTCACCAAGGTCTCGGCCGTGGTGGCCGATGGCGTGGGTCAGATCGGCGCCGCGGCCGACGACCTGTCGCGACGCACCGAGCAACAGGCCGCCAATCTGGAACAGACAGCGGCCGCCCTGGAGGAGATCACAGCCGCCGTGCGCAAGAGCTCCGAAGGCGCCCTCGACGCCAGCCGGGTCGTCGCCTCGGCCCGCACGGAAGCGGAGCGGTCGGGCGAGGTGGTCGCCCAAGCCATCGGCGCCATGGACCAGATCGACGGATCGTCCAGCCAGATCGGCAACATCATCGGGGTGATCGACGAGATCGCCTTCCAGACCAACCTCCTGGCGCTCAACGCCGGGGTCGAGGCGGCCCGGGCGGGCGAAGCGGGCCGAGGCTTTGCGGTCGTGGCCTCGGAGGTTCGGGCGCTGGCTCAGCGTTCCGCCGAGGCCGCGCGCGAGATCAAGACGCTGATCACCGACTCCAGCGAGCAGGTGAAGTCGGGTGTCGACCTCGTCGGACAGACGGGCAGGGCGCTAACCGCCATCCTGGCGCGGGTGACCGAGATCGACGCCCTCGTCTCCGACATGGCGTCGTCGTCACACGAACAGACCCGGGCCATCACCGAGGTGAACATCGCGGTCAACCAGCTGGACCAGCTCACCCAGCAGAACGCCGCCATGGTGGAGGAAACCACGGCGGCGACGCACACGCTGAACGCCCAAAGCCGAGACCTGACCCGCCTGATGTCGGGCTTCACCGTGACGGCGGCGGCGTCGAGCCTGCGCTCGGCGGCCTAGGCCAGGCCGGCCTTGCGGAGCGACTGATACGAGCGGATCACCCGCTGCAGGCGGTTTTCACCCGAGCGGTCGCCATTGTTCGCGTCGGGGTGCAGGCGGCGGACCAGCTCGGTGTAGCGGGCGCGGATCTTCGCGGCGTCGGCGTTTTCGTCCAGGTCGAGATCGGCCAGGGCGTTGCGTTCGAGCTTGCCCAGCTTTCGGCTCTCCGGCTCGGCCTTTCGCGCGGTCTGGCCGCCGCCGCCGAACATGTTGAAGGGGTCGCGATAACCCTGGCCCGCGCCGAACTTGGCGGAGAAGGCGGCGGCCTCGCGGCTCATTCGGCCCGCCTTCATCTCCCAGGTGGGACGACCGCCGGTCATCATCTCTTCCTGCTGGCGGCGGCGAACCTCGCCCTCGGGCATGCCGGCGAAAAAGTTCCAGTTGCGATTGTACTCGGCCGCGTGCGGCTGACAGAACCAGTAGTGCTCGTTCAGCATGTCCCGCGCCTTTGGCGCGCGCGCCGTGGCGACGCGCAGGCACCCGGGATGGTCGCAGGCGCGCTCGCCCGGCTTCAGGGCGTGGACGTCCTCCTCCGCGGCGTCCTTCTCGGACGGCGGGCGCACGCGGATGTCCACGAATCTGGGCTTGTATTGAAACGCGCCGGGCATGGGCCAAGTATGGGGCCGAGAAACTTCCCTGCAAGAATTGAAGATGCGGCCAATGGGCGCCATATTTGAAACGATCCAAACCAAGCTGACCGCGGCCTTCCAGCCCACGCGACTGGAGATCGAGGACGACTCGGGCCGCCACGCGGGCCACTCTGGGGCCCGGGAGGGCGGCGAAAGCCACTTCAACGTGACCATCGAGTCTTCGGCCTTTTCGGGTGCGGGGAAGGTCGCCCGGCAACGGATGATCTACCAGGCCCTGGCGGAGGAAATGGCCGGCCCGGTTCATGCGCTGTCAATCAAGGCGCTGGCGCCCGGCGAGCGCTGACGGGCACACTGACAACAAGAGCCGTCTTCTCGGACGGCCGGATATCTGGGGAGAGACGGGTTGCGGACCACGATCACGGTCAACGGCGAGGTGCGGTCGCTTGACCTCGACCCGCGCACCACGCTGCTCGACGCCCTGCGCGAGCATCTCAAGCTCACCGGCGCCAAGAAGGGCTGCGACCACGGCCAATGCGGCGCCTGCACCGTGTTGGTGAACGGGGTGCGGATTAATTCCTGCCTGTCGCTGGCCGTCGCCCATGACGGCGACGAGGTGATCTCCATCGAGGGCGTTGGCGCGGTCGGCTCGCTGCACCCGGTGCAGCAGGCATTCCTGACCCACGACGCCTTCCAGTGCGGCTACTGCACCCCCGGCCAGATCTGCTCCACGGTGGGCATGCTGCGGGAAGTGGAAGCCGGTCTGCCGAGCCACGCCACGCGCGACGTTGCGGCGCCGGTGGTCCTGGACGGCGCGGAAATCCGCGAGCGGATGAGCGGCAACATCTGTCGCTGTGCGGCCTATCCCCAGATCGTGGCGGCCATCGCCGATGTTGCGGGGATTGAGTCTTGAAGCCCTTCACCTACGAGCGGGCGACGGATGTGGACGGCGCGGTCCGCGCGGTGGCCGAGACGCCCGGCGCGCGCTTCCTGGCCGGCGGGACCAACCTGCTGGACCTGATGAAGCTGGAGATCGAACAGCCTCGGCATCTGGTGGACGTCAGCCGCCTGCCGCTGTCGCAGGTCGAGGACGCGGACGGCGGCCTGCGCATCGGCGCCATGGCCACGAACAGCCAGGTGGCCGGCGATCGGCGGGTGCGCGAGCGCTATCCCGTGCTGACCCAGGCCATCGTGTCCGGCGCCTCTGGCCAGCTGCGGAACAAGGCGACGACGGCGGGAAATCTGCTGCAGCGGACGCGTTGCCCGTACTTCTACGACACCAGCAAGCCCTGCAATAAGCGCCAGCCGGGCGCCGGCTGCGCCGCGATGGAAGGTGTCAGCCGCGAGACCGCGATCCTGGGCGCAAGCACCGCATGCATCGCCGTCCATCCGTCGGACATGGCGGTGGCGATGGTGGCCCTGGACGCCGAGGTCGAGACCCTGACGCCGGCCGGCGATGCGCGCCGCTTCCCGCTGATGCAGCTGCACCGGCTGCCCGGCGATACACCGCATCTGGAGACGCACCTGATCCCGGGGGAGCTGATCACCGCGGTGGTGCTGCCGCCCCCGCCCGAAGGCGGCCAAATCTATCGCAAGGCGCGGGACCGCGCCTCCTACGCGACTGCCCACGCCAGCGTCGCGATCGCCGGCGGCCGCGTGGCCCTGGGCGGCGTGGCGCACAAGCCCTGGCGCGCCGCCGCCGCGGAGGCCGCCCTGGCGTCGGGCGCTGCGCCGGCTGAGGCGATGGCCGAAGAACTGAAGGACGCCGCGGTCAGCGCGGAGAGCGCGTTCAAGGCCCCCCTGGTCACCCGGCTGTTCGCCGCGGCGGTCCGGGAAGCTGCAGGAGACCTGGCATGAGCTCCGTTCACGACTGGGCCGCGCCCAATCCCGTCACCACGAACCGCTCCGGCATCATCGGCAAGCCGGTCGATCGCTATGAGGGGCCGCTGAAGGTCACCGGCACGGCGCCCTACGCCTACGAGGTCCAGCCGCCGTCCCCGCCCGCCTATGGCGTGATGGTCGGGGCGACCATTGCCTCCGGGCGGATCACGGGGGTCGATCTCGCCGCGGCCGAAGCGTCGCCGGGAGTCCTCGCGGTGTGGACGCACCGCAACGTCCCCGCACAGCCTCCGCGTGGCACCAAGGCCCACCCACGTAGCACCGCGGGGTCGCGTCCCGCCCTGGAGAGCGACAAGGTCACCTACTGGGGCCAGCCGGTCGCCTTCGTGGTGGCTGACACGCTGGAAAACGCGGTCGCCGCCTCGCATCTTGTCAACCTGACTTACGCCGCCGAGGCGCCGGACGTGGATTTTGCGAGCCGCCTGGCCGACGCGGGTCAGCCGCCGGGCGAACAGGACATGGAAGTCGGCGACTTCGACGCGGGCTTCGCCGCCTC
>JAIXTR010000348.1 GCA_027483845.1 Caulobacteraceae bacterium
AGCCGAAGGGCGCGATCTCGCGCGGCGGGGACCGGCAGGTCTCCACCGGCGACTACGAGGCCTGGACGCCGGAATAGTCGTGGGTCCGCGCCGCCCTCCCATCCCGCTGGTTCGCCGCGCCGCGCTGGGCGTGGCCATGGGCGCATTGCTGACGGGGATCGTGGCGGCGCAGCCGACGGCCCCCGTTCCGCCCGCTGCGGCCGAGGCGCCGGCGTCGCCCGTCGCCGGTCCGCCGGAAGAAGCGCCGCCCGCCACCGTGGGGGTCCCTGCGCCGGGCGCCGCGCCGCCGGTCAAGGCCGACGAGGTCCAGCCCGCCGCTGCGCCCAAGGCCCAGGTCGCCGAGAAGCCTGTCGCCGCCCCGATCCGCCGCGCCCGCTACAACGTCGCGGTTCTGCAGGCGCTGGACAAGGTCACCGCCGAGACGCTCCGCTTCGAGGCGGCCGTGGGCCAGCCGGTCCGTTGGAAGGGTCTGGTCTTCACCGTCCGCGCCTGCGAGCGTTCGGCGCCGGATGAGGCGATCGACGACGCCATTGTCTATCTGACGGTGGATTCTCAACCGCGACCTCAGCCGGGGCGGCCCACGCCGCCGCCGCGTCAGGCGTTCAAGGGCTGGATGTTCGCGTCGTCCCCGGGCCTGAACCCGTTGGAGCACGCCACCTACGACGCCTGGGCGATCAGCTGCAGAGCCGCTGCCCCCGGTCCGGCCCTGGCCGCGACGGCGCCCGAGCGCGCGCCGGTCGCCAAGGCCCCCGCGGCGGCCGAGCCGAAGGTGCTTGAGCTTCCGGCAGCCGCGCCCGCGTCCGCTCCGGCTTCGCCGGCGGTCACGCCGGAGCCAAAGGCCGCGACGCCCTCGGTCCCGTCGGCTCCGGTCGCGCCGCCCGCGTCGCCGCCTCCCACGTAGAAGTCGGCGTCGACCGCCAGCGCCGCCTTAAGACGGCGGTGGTAAGCGGCGCGCGTGATCTCCTCCGCGCCGAACTGGCTGAGGTGCTCGGTCATGAACTGGGCGTCCAGCAGTCGGAAGCCGCCGGCGATCAGCCGCGCCACCAAGTGGACCAGCGCCACCTTCGAGGCGTCGCGGCGGCGGGAGAACATGCTCTCTCCGAAGAAGGCGCCCCGCAGGGAGACGCCATACAGGCCGCCCACCAGCTCGCCGTCCTGCCAGCACTCGACGCTGTGCGCATAGCCCATGGCGTGGAGCTCAAGGTACAGGCTCTCGATCGGGCGGTTGATCCAGGTCTCGGTGCGCCCGGGTCCCGACGCGGCGCATTCCAGCACGACCCGATGGAAGGCCGTGCTGAACCTCAGCTCGAACGGATCGCCGCGGACGGTCCGAGCCAGACGGCTCGGCACGTGGAACCGGTCCAGGGGGATCACGCCCCGCCGCTCGGGATCGATCAGGAAGACCCGCGCATCTTCCCGGGCGTGGGCCATTGGGAACACGCCGCGGGCGTAGCAGTCGAGCAGATCAAGGGCGTCGAACGCGGACATGGCTCCTCTCTAGCGGGCCGCCCCGTTCCGCGCACGGCAGATGACGAAAATCAAATGTGGCCCGAACGCCCCGGCCATCTGCGGGGCCTATCTGGTTCGCTGCGGGGGACAGACACGGAGTATCAAAATGAACATTCGCACCATCCTTCTCGCGGCGGCTGCGGCTGCGGCCGTGACCGCGCCGGCCGTCGCCCAGGTGGTCCGCCCGAAGGTGACCCTGGCCCAGGCTGTCGCCACCGCCGAGCGCGAGTTGGGCGCCCGCGCCTATGACGCCGAGTTCGATATGGATCTGGGCGATATGGTCTACGAGATCGGCCTGGTGAAGAACGGCAAGCCGATGGAAGTTCGGGTGGACGCGCTGACCGGTCAGGTCGTCCATCAGGCGAAGCCGTTGCGCGCCCGGCTCCCGATCGTCGGCGAGCACCTGAAGGCGGCTCAGACCGCGCCGCGGACCCTGACCCAGACCATCGCGATGGTTGAGGACGCCACCAAGGGCAAGGTCGCCGAGATCGGGCTGGAGCGCCGCGGCGGACGCCACTACTACGAGATCGAGCTGGTCGGCGCCCAGGACCGGGATGTGCTGGTCGACATCCGCACCGGCGCCATCACGCCGCTGATCGGCGACTGACCGGAGCCTCCTGAGCCGTGCACGTGCTGGTCGTGGAAGATGACGAACGGGTCGCAGGCCACGTGGTCAAGGGCCTGAAGGGCGAGGGCTGGCTGGTCGACCATGTCGCCGACGGCCGCCAGGCGCTCTTTCAGGTCGCCGCCGAGACCTACGACGTCATCGTCCTCGACCGCATGTTGCCGAACGTGGATGGCCTGAAGATCCTGCAGACCATGCGGGCGGCGGGGGACAGCACCCCGGTGCTGATCCTGTCGGCCCTGGGCGACGTGGACAATCGGGTGAAGGGCCTGCGGGCCGGCGGCGATGACTACCTCGCCAAGCCCTTCGCGTTCTCAGAGCTGCTGGCGCGGGTCGAGGCGCTCAGCCGCCGCAAGGGCGTGGTGCAGGAGACGACCGAGCTACGGCTGGCGGACCTGGAGATGAACCTCCTGACACGCATCGTCACGCGGCGTGGCAAGCCGATCGAGCTGACCACCCGCGAGTTCGGGCTGCTGGAGTACCTGCTGCGCAACGCCGGTCGGGTGGTCAGCCGCTCGATGCTGCTGGAGGCGGTGTGGGACTACAACTTCGATCCGCAGACCAACATCATCGACCAGCACGTCAGCCGCCTGCGACAGAAGTTGGACAAGGACTTCGACCCGCCGTTGCTGCAGACGATCCGCGGCATGGGCTACAGCCTCCGCGCATGACCCGTCCGCGGCTTCCGCCCCTGCGCAGCCTGACTCTGCGCCTGACACTGGTCTACATGGCGCTCTTCTGCGCCTCCGTGGGGATCATGCTGGCCGTAACCTACGTGGGCGGGGTCTGGCGGCCGCTGCAGCAAGTCGAGGCCACGGTGCGGCGGGAGAGCGATGGGCTGGCCGCGGTCTATCGTGCCGAGGGCCGCAACGCCCTGATCCGCGCGTTGGAGCGTCGCGTGGCGACGGCGACCGGGCGGCGGCCCTATCACGTCCTGATCGCGCCGGGCGGGGCGGTGGTGGCGTCGAACCTGCTGGACTGGCCGCGGGTCAGCGGCCGCGAGTGGCTGCGCTACGAGTTCGGCACCTACGCCACCGGCACCGAGGAGGAGCACGAGGCCGTTGTCCGCGACCTGGCGCTGCCGGGTGGGTACCGGCTGCTGGTCGGCCTGGACACCGAGGACCTGGACGAGCGCGAGGACCTGATCTTCGAGGCCCTGTCGTGGGGCGTGGGCATGACGTTGGCGCTGGGGCTGCTGGGCGGCATGGTGATGACCTTTGCGGTGAGCCAGCGCCTGGACCGGATCAACCGGGCGGCGCGCGCGGTGATCGCCGGCGACCTGTCGGGCCGGGTGACCCTGCACGGCAGCGGCGACGACTTCGACCAGCTGTCGGCGACGCTGAACGAGATGCTGGCGCGCATCGAGAGCCTCGTGGCCTCGATCAGCCGGGTGTCCGACAACATCGCCCATGAGCTGCGGACGCCGCTGACGCGTCTACGGGCCGAGCTGGAGGAGCTGGCCGACGCCGGCGACGACGTGGGCGAGATCCGCGCCCGGACGGCGGCGGCGCTGGACGAGGCCGTTCGTCTGCAGGCGATGTTCGAGGCCCTGCTGCGG
>JAIXTR010000009.1 GCA_027483845.1 Caulobacteraceae bacterium
CCGGCGCGTCAGCGCCAACAAAAATGTCCACGAACCACACGAACCACACGAACGCGAAGCCCGTCGCTCGGTCGCGCCGCTCGCACGCCCCGTTCGTGTCGTTCGTGTGGTTCGTGGACGATCAAGACAGCGCCTGCGGCGCGCACGACTGACCGGACCAAGCCCCATGCGATATCTCCCCCTGACCCCCGACGACCGCGCCGAGATGTTGGCGACGATCGGCGCCCCGGACATCGACGCCCTGTTCGCCGACGTTCCCGCCGCCGCGCGCCTCGCGGGCCCCGTCGACCTGCCGCTGCACGCCGGCGAGCTGGAGGTGGAGCGCGAGCTGGCGCAGCTGTCGGCCATGAGCCGGCCGGCCGGCGCCGGGCCATTCTTCTGCGGGGCCGGCGCCTACAAGCACCATGTGCCCGCGACGGTGGACCACGTGATCCAGCGGTCGGAGTTCCTGACCAGCTACACGCCCTACCAGCCCGAGATCGCGCAAGGGACCCTGCAGGTCCTGTTCGAGTTCCAGACTCAGGTCGCCGCCCTGACCGGCCTCGATGTGGCCAACGCCTCGATGTACGACGGCTCCACGGCCTGCGCCGAAGCCGTGATGATGGCGCAACGCGTCACCCGCCGCGAGAAGGCGATCCTCTCCGGCGGCCTGCATCCCCACTACGCCGCCACCACCCAGACCATCGCCCACGCCGAGGGGATGCACATCGTCCGCCAGGCCGCCGCCATCGACGCCGAGGCCGCGGTCATCGACGCCATCGACGCCGACACCGCCTGCGTCGTGGTCCAGACCCCCAACGTCTTCGGCGTGGTCACCGACGTGACGAAGATCGCCGAGGCCGCCCACGCCAAGGGCGCCCTGCTCATCGTCGTCACGACCGAGGCGGTGTCCTTCGGCCTGCTGAAGTCGCCGGGCGAGATGGGCGCCGACATCGCCGTGGCCGAGGGCCAGTCGATCGGCAACGCGCTGAACTACGGCGGTCCCTACATCGGCCTCTTCGCGGTGCGCGAGAAGCTGGTCCGCAACATGCCGGGCCGCGTCTGCGGCGAGACCGTCGACGCCGAGGGCCGCCGCGGCTTCGTCCTCACCCTCTCCACCCGCGAGCAGCATATCCGCCGGGAGAAGGCGACCTCCAACATCTGCACCAACTCGGGCCTCTGCGCCCTGGCCTTCACCATCCACATGACCCTGCTGGGCGGAACGGGCTTGAGCCAGCTCGCCCGGATCAACCACGCCAAGGCCCGCGAGCTGAAGGCCGCCGTCGAGGCCGCCGGGCTGGAGGTGCTGACCCCCCGGTTCTTCAACGAGATCGCCGTGCGGGTGAAGGGCTCGGCCGCCACCCTGGTCGACGCCCTGCTGGCCGACGGCATCGTCGCTGGCGTCCCCTACTCGCGCCTCGACCCGCACGCCGGCCTGGACGACGTCCTGCTGCTCTGCGCCACCGAAACCACCACCAGCGACGACATCGCGGCCCTCAAGGCCGCCCTGACCGCGAAGGCCGCCTGATGACCATGCAAACCGTTGGCCGCCCCACCCGTCCCGAAGGCGCTGCCGAAAGCGCCGGCTTCCAGTCGCTGACCGGCGGCCGGGGTCTCCTGCAGGACGAGCCGCTGATCTTCGAACTGGGCGGCTGGACCAAGTCCGGCGTCGACCTGCCCCCGGTGTCCGAGGACGCTTCGGACCTTGACGGCCTGACCCGCGCGTCGGTCGATCTGCCCGGCCTCTCCGAGCCCGAGACGATGCGCCACTACGTGCGCCTCAGCCAGAAGAACCACGCCATCGACCTGGCGCTCTATCCGCTGGGGTCGTGCACCATGAAGCACAACCCGCGCCTCAACGAGAAGGCCGCGCGCATGGCCGGCTTCGCCGACCTGCACCCCCTGGCCCCCCTCGCCACCGCTCAGGGCGCCCTGGAGCTGATGGACCGGCTGGCCCACTGGCTGAAGACCCTGACCGGCATGCCCGCCGTCGCGCTCACGCCCAAGGCCGGCGCCCACGGCGAGCTCTGCGGCCTGCTCTGCATCAAGGCCGCCCACGAGGCCGCCGGCCAGGCCCACCGCCGCACCGTCCTGGTCCCCACCTCGGCCCACGGCACCAACCCCGCCACCGCCGCCTTCGTAGGTTATAACGTAACAGAAATCGCCCAGACCCCGGACGGCCGCGTCGACCTCGCCGACCTCGCCGCGAAGCTCGGCCCCGACGTCGCCGCGATCATGGTCACCAACCCCAACACCTGCGGCCTCTTCGAGCGCGACATCATCGAGATCTCGAAGCTCACCCACGCCGCCGGCGCCTACTTCTACTGCGACGGGGCCAACTTCAACGCCATCGTCGGCCGCGTGCGGCCCGGCGATCTCGGCGTCGACGCCATGCACATCAACCTCCACAAGACCTTCTCGACCCCGCACGGCGGCGGCGGTCCCGGCGCGGGGCCCGTGGTGCTGTCCGCAGCCCTCGCCCCCTTCGCGCCGGCGCCGTGGGTGGTCCACGGACCCGATGGCCTGACCCTGCTCGAAGAGCCCGCCCAAGACGCCACCCAGGCCTTCGGCCGCATGAGCGCCTTCCAGGGTCAGATGGGCATGTTCGTCCGCGCCTACGCCTACATGCGCAGCCACGGCGCGGACGGCCTGCGGCAGGTCGCCGAGGACGCCGTGCTGAACGCCAACTACATCAAGGCTCGCCTGTCGGACGTTATGAGCCCGGCCTTCCCCGACGGCCCGTGCATGCACGAGGCCCTGTTCGACGACAGCTGGCTGGAGGGGACCGGCGTCACCACGCTCGACTTCGCCAAGGCGATGATCGACGAGGGCTTCCACCCCATGACCATGTACTTCCCGCTGGTCGTCCATGGCGCGATGCTGATCGAGCCGACGGAGACGGAGTCGAAGCGTGAGCTAGATCGCTTCTGCGATGCGTTGCGCGCATTGGCCGCGGCGGCGCAAGCTGGGGATGGGGAGCGGTTCAAAGACGCTCCCCATCTCGCGCCGCTGCGCCGGCTGGACGAGACCCTGGCGGCCAGGAAGCCCAAGCTGAGCTGGAAACAGGGCGCGGCGCTCGCCTGATGCGCGAGAATTGCATCAATTCTCGGGACGTTCTGTGACCGTCCTGCAAGGTACTGTTGCGCTGGCGCCATGGCCCTGGGAATAGCCGCGCCTTAGCAAAATTTAACGGCGCCGCGTCTTTACGATTCCCAGCTAGGTACGCATATGAACGTTGTGACGGCGGAACCTCCCCGCTTCGCCGCACGCCCCCCAGGACTACCAAGTGTCATTCGCCATGCCATCTCTGCGCGTCTATCGCGCCACGGACGAGCTCGCGCGCGAGATCGCGGGCCGCATCAAGCGGTTCGGGCTGGTGCTGCTTGGCTTCGCGATCATCGTCGCGGGCATCGCGATCGCGCCCCTGCCGGGGCCCGGCGGGATCCCGGTCATCGTGGTCGGGCTGATGATCGTCCTGAAGAACTCGTTCAAGGCGCGCCGCCAGTTCGTGCGCCTGCATCGCGCCCACCCGCGCATGCTCTACCCGATCCGGCGGCTGCTGCGCCGGGAACCGGAGTTCATGGCGCTGTTCTACCATCAGACGCTGCGGGTCGAGCGTATCCTTCTTCCGAAGCGCATCCGGTTCATCAAGGGCGTCCGTCGCCGGTTCCGCCGTCAGGCCGCTGCAGCCTGAGCCGATAGCGAGCGCTGGGGAGCCCACGCGCATGGTTGCGACGCCGCGGCCAGCTCATCGCTCATATCGGATTGGGAAGGGGCCCACGAACCCCACAATACTCACGGACAATCCGTAAACTCGACGCGTCTCCCCAGGTGGAGCGCCGCGGACTGTTCACGTGATTGTGGGGTTCGTGGACAGGTCACGGGCGCTCGCGTTCCCCAACGCAGGACGCCCGACCACGGGCCGCACGACGAGCGTGCGGACCCGATCTCGTGGGCTACTGCAGCTTCCCCGCCAGCTGGCCGATGGCCTTGTCGACCAACGGGTCGGACTTTGCGCCGGCGAGGTTCTGCGCGAGCACCTCTTCGGCGGCGCGGGCGGCGAGGTCGATCGCGGCAGCCCGGACCTGGGCGGCGGCTTCGGCCTGCGCGGCCTCGATCTTGCGCTCCGCCAGGCGGGTCCGCAGCGCCAATTCCTCGGCAAGCTTCACCTTGGCCTCGGCGGCGAGACGCGTCGCCTGCTCCTCAGCGGCCTCGATAACCGACTTGGCATGCGCTTCGGCTTCGACGCTCTGACGCTTGATGTCCGCCAACATGGCTTCCGCCTCGGCGCGAATCCGGGCCGCCTCGTCCAGGTCGGTCTTGATGGTGGCCGCCTTGGCGTCGAGCGACCCGGCGACCGTCTTGAACGCGCCGGCCATCCAGAGAATGCCCAGGAACACGACGAAGCCGACGCCAACCCAGAATTCCGGGTTCGCGAGGTTCCAGAGCTCGGCTTCAAAAAACGCGGGCATTGCTTATCCCTGGCTCTTCACGGCCGCGGCGACGGCGGCGCGCGGCGCCTTCGCGCCCGTCAGTTTCTCGAGCATGGCTTCGGCGGCGTCGGTCGCCACGACCGTCAGTTGCTGCATGGCCGCGTCACGGGCGACGCGGATGCGCCCCTCGGCTTCGGCCTGCTTCGCGGAGAGTTCGGCCTCAAGCGCCGCCTTCTGCGCCTGGGCCGCGGCCGCGGCCTTGGCCCCCGCCTCCACAGCCGTCCGCTGAGCGGCGGCGCGAGCTTCGACCAGGGCGCGCTTGGCGGCGTCAGCCTGCGCGTCGGCTTCGGCCTGCAGCGCCTTAGCGCTGGTGATGGCGTCGGCGATGGTGGCGGCGCGTTCGTCCAGCACGCGACGCATGCGCGGCGCGAAGACCTTGGCCATCAGCACGTACAGGATGACAAACAGGATCAGCAGATACGCGATCTGCCCGCCCCAGTGTTCGAACTGGAACTGGGGCAGACCCCCGCTGCCATGCTCCGCCGCCGTGGTCGAACCATGCGCAGCGGCGCCCGCCGACGTTACGTCGGCGGCAGGGTCGGCCGAAGGGATCGGCGCGGAATCGGTCTCAACGGCCATCTAGCGGGCTCCGAAGTCAGAAGAATGCGCGGGCAGGGCCCGCGCCGGCGTCCTGGCGGATCAGCCGTACTTCAGCAGGATGCCCAGCACGAACGAGAGAATGCCGAGGGCTTCGGCCAGCGCCGCGCCGACGAACAGGTTGCCGATCTGGCTGGCGGCGGCCGACGGGTTGCGCAGGGCGCCCGTGAGGAAGCTGCCGAAGATGTTGCCGACGCCAATACCGGCGCCAATCATGCCGAGCGTCGCGAGACCGGCGCCGATTTGCTTAGCCGCATCGATTTCCATGGGTTCTTCTCGTCCTAGTGGTGGGTTCTAAAGGCGGATCAGTGACCGTGGCCGAGATTGACCACGTCGTTGAGGTAGATGCAGGTCAGCACCGCGAACACGAACGCCTGCAGGAAGGCCACCAGGCATTCCAGGGCGGTCAACGCGACGACCATGCTGAGCGAGAGGGCCGCGCCGGGGATGCCGAAGTAGCCGAGGCCGCCGTTAGCCGCCATGGCCCCGAGGGCGACGACGAAGCCGGCGAACACTTTCAGAGCGACGTGGCCGCCGAGCATGTTGCCGAACAGACGCAGCGCGAGGGTTACGGGACGCAGCAGGAACGAGACGAACTCGATCAGCACGATCACCGGAAGCAGCACGATCGGCACGCCCGACGGCACGAACAGCTTGAAGAAGCCCAGGCCATGCCGGAGGAAACCGATGGCGATCACAAGGCCGATGGTCATCAGGCCGAGCACCGCGGTGATGGCGAGCTGGGAGGTGACCGTGAAGGTCAACAGCAGGCCCAGCACGTTCATCGCCAGGATGAACATGAACAGCGTGAAGACGAACGGGAAGAACTTGCGGCCTTCGTGGCCGATGATCGACGACGCGAGGTTGTCGATCATGCCGAACAGCGTCTCGCCGACCGTCTGAAGGCGGCCCGGCACGACCTGCATCTTCGCGGTAACGAGCGACATGAAGACGACGACCGCGGCGAACGCGATGGTCATGGCCAGATGCGAATTGGTGAACGCCAGTTCGGTGCGACCGAACAACGGAAGGTTCACGACGCCGAAGTCGACGAGCTTTTCGATCTGGAACTGGTGGATCGGATCGTTCGCGGCCATCGGCCCTAAGACTCCTCGTCGTCGAATGGAACCGACGACGGCTCCGATCCTTGTTTCGCCATCGCCATCAGGCGATTGGCCGTGCGCCGCGCCATCCAGATCGACAGGGCAAATCCAAGAAGGACTCCCCCAATCAACCCCCACGGCGTGGTGTTGAAAATCCGATCGACGATGAACCCCGCAGCCAATCCTATCAGCACGCCGCCGAGCAGTTCGGCGATAATGCGATAGGCCTGACTTACGGCCTGTTCACCGGCATGCGACGCCACCGGACTCTGGGTCCGGGCCCCCAAGGCTTTCGCCCGTTCGTCGAGGCGTCGGATCGCCTCTTCACGTGCGTCGTCTGCAGGAGCCATGAGCGTGCAATGCGAGTTTCGGGGAAACGAATGCCCCCCCGGCTTGATCGCGGCGGAACCTATAGACGCGACGGCGGGGCGTCAAGGTTGGCAGGGATATATATACATCATTGTTTTATTTGATGAAATACAGCTCTCGCGGCGTAAGCTACTGCGCGGCCATCGCCTCGGCCTGACGAAGGTCGACGGAGACGAGTTGTGAGACACCGCGCTCGGCCATCGTCACGCCGAACAGGCGATCCGTCCGCGCCATGGTCACAGGGTTGTGGGTGATGACGATGAATCGCGTCTCGGTGCGCCGGCACATTTCATCGACCATGTTGCAGAAACGATCGACATTGGCGTCGTCCAGAGGCGCGTCCACCTCGTCCAGCACGCAAATAGGGGCCGGTTGGGCGAGGAACACCGCGAAGATCAGGGCCGAGGCGGTGAGCGCCTGTTCGCCGCCGCTCATCAGGCTCATGGTCGCCATGCGCTTGCCCGGCGGACAGGCGTAGATTTCCAGCCCAGCCTCCAACGGATCGTCCGATTCGACGAGCCGAAGCTCCGCCTGGCCCCCATTGAACAGCGCGGAGAACAGCGTCTTGAAGTGCGCGTTGATGATTCCGAACGCCGCGGTCAGGCGCTCGCGTCCCTCGTGGTTCAGCTCGTCGATTCCCTGGCGCAGCCGGGCGATGGCGCCGGTCAGATCGGCGCGTTCCACATTCATGGTTTCGAGCCGGGCGGCCAATTCGCCGGCCTCCTCCTCGGCGCGCAGGTTCACCGGCCCGATCCCCTCGCGCTGACGCTCGAGGTTCAGGAGGTGGGCTTCCATGCCCTCGGCGTTGGTCGGGATGGCCACGGCCTCGTCAGCCAGCTTTCGCGCGAGATCCTCCGGCTCCATCTTCGCCGACTCGCGGATGGTCTCCGAAATCTCTTTCAGGCGCTGGACGGCGGCTTCGGCGTGGGCCGACAGGCTGGCGCGAACCTCGCGGGCCTCCGCCGCAGCCGCGTCAGCGAGACGCAGCCCTCGGTCAGCGTCCGCGCGCTCGTGTTCGGCCTGCGCAAGCGCGTCCGATGTCTTGGCCCGGCGGGCCTCGGCGGCTGCAAGCTCATCCAGCAGCGCGGCTCGCCGGGTGACCAGGGTGGACGGCGCGTCCTGGGCGTTCGCGAGCGCGGCATGCGCCTTGGCCCGCGCGTCGTCGAGCTGGCTGACCCGCTTGGCCGCCGCGGCGGAGCGGCGGGTCCAGTCGTCGTGCTCGCGGCTCAGGGTTTCCAACCGGCGGGCCCGACCATCCCGCTCGCGAACCTCCATCTCATAGGCCGCGCGCGCCTGGGCGGCCCGCTCGCGGGCGGGACCAGCTGCTGCGCGGGCCTGCGAAAGTCGGTCCGCCAGGTCGCTCGCGTCGTCCTCGCTGCCGGCTTCCGCAACGACCGCCGCCAACTGCGCCTCATGTTCCGCAAACTCGGCCTCGAACCGGCCGATCAGATCGTCGAGCGACGCGGCGCGCACCTCCTTCAGCGCCGCCTCGCGCTCGAATCGCTCCACGGCGGACCGGGCTTGGGTCGCGCGCTGCTCAAGCGCCGGCGGTTCGCGGCGCGCGGCCCGCAACGCCTCGTCGGCGGCGCGCACCCGCGCCAGGGCGGCGGCCGCGACCTCCCGACCCGCCTTGGCCCGCGGCTCCAGTTTCTCGATATCGGCCTCAACCTCGGCGAGACGGGTCTTCTGCTCCAGCCGCACGGCCGCAGGCTTCGGCGCCTCGGCCCGGGCGGTGAAGCCGTCCCATCGCCACAGGTCGCCTTCCCGCGACACCAGGCGGCCGCCCGGCGGCAGGTGCTTCTGCAGCTTGTCACCGTCGGCCCGATCGACCAGCGCCACATAGGCCAGTCGCGCGGCCAGGGCGCTGGGAACCCGGACCAGTGGCCCAAGGGGAGTCGCGCCCTCCGGCCAGATGGGCGGCGGCGCCTCGCGTCCGCTCCAGTGCGCCGGCGCGGCGGGATCGAGCGAGGCGTCCAGATCGTCGCCAAACGCAGCGGCCAAGGCCTGCTCATACCCTCGATCGGGCGACACGGCGTCGAGGGCTGGCGCGAAACCGCCACGCCGGGCTTGGGCTACAAGCCCAGCCAAGGCCCTAGCCTCCGCGGTCAGCCGGCCCAGCTGGTCATCGATCTTGCGCGCCGCATCTCGGGCTACGACCTCGGCCTCGGTGGCCTTGGCGCGCTCATCCTCGGCGGCGTCCAGAGCGGCGCGCGCGGCGACCAGCGCGGCCTCGACCTCCGCCAGCGACGCCCGCGCGGCGGCGGCCTGCGGATGGACCGCCGGCCCCAACGCCTGCCGCTCCTGGCGGGCCTGATCCAGGGCGCGCCGGGTGCGGGCGACGCGCGTCTGGGCTTCGTCCACCCGGGCGCGGGCCGCCCGGCGTTGCGCGTCCCGCGCGGCCAGTTCGCTGGCCAGACGCTCGACCTCCGTCTCGGCAGCGGCGCGGGCGACCTCGGCGGCCTTGGCCGCGGCGTCCAGCTCCGGCGCCCGCTCTGGCGCGGCGGCGATCTGGTCCTTCAGGACGTCCAGTTCGTCGACCAGGCGCTTCAGGGCGACGGCGGCGTCATCGGTGATGTGCGCCTCGCGGGCGCGGTCCGCATCGATGCGTTCGAGATCGCCGGTCAGGCGCGCCAGCTCGGCGGCATGCGCCGCCTCTTCCCGCTCCAGCCGATCCTTGTCGATGGCCAGCTTGTGCAGGACCGCCGCCGCGATCGTCTCAGCCTCACGCAGGGGCTTGAGCGCCGCTTCCGCCTCGGCGGCCCGGGTCGTGGCGGATGCGGCGGCGCGCGCGGTCGCCTCCACGGCCCGCGCGGCATCCTGCGTCTCGCCGACCAGCCGCCCGGCCGCCGCCTTGGCCTCGGCCCACTTGGCATAGAGGACGGCGCCCTGCAGCGCGCGGATTTCGGCCGAAAGTCGCTTGTAACGCTCGGCCTGCCGCGCCTCGCGCTTCAGGCGGCCGAGGTTGGCGTCAAGCTCCTGGGCGACATCGTCCAGCCGGGTCAGGTTCGTATCCGCCGCCCGCAGCCGCAGTTCCGCTTCGTGGCGACGCGAGTGCAGGCCGGAGACGCCCGCCGCCTCTTCCAGGATCAGCCGGCGGTTCTGCGGCTTGGCGGCGATCAGTTCGGAGATCTGCCCCTGCCGGACCAGGGCCGGCGAGTTCGATCCCGTGGAGGCGTCCGCGAACAGCAGCTGGACGTCCCGCGCCCGGACCTCGCGGCCGTTGATCTTGTAGGTCGAGCCCGCGCCCTTATCGATCCGCCGGACCACCTCGATCACCGGATGATCGTTGAACGCCGGCGGCGCGCGATGGTCGGAGTTGTCGATCGTCAGGGAGACTTCGGCGTGGTTGCGACCGGGTCGGTTCGCCGCGCCGGCGAAGATCACGTCGTCCATCCCGCCGGCGCGCATGGCCTTGGCGGAATTGGCGCCCATCACCCAGCGCAGGGCCTCGAGCAGGTTCGACTTCCCGCAGCCGTTCGGCCCGACGATGCCCGTGAGTCCTGGCTCGATCCGAAACTCGGTCGGATCGACGAAGGACTTGAAGCCCGCGAGCCTGAGGCGCTGGAAGTGCACCGCTGCTAGCGCCTCCCGCCCTTGAGCGCCTGAGCGATCGCCGCGTCGAGTTCCGCCAAGGTCGGCACCTCGGCGTTGGGCAGCATCACGCCGTTGACGAAGAAGGTCGGCGTGCCGGTGACCTTGTCGGTTCCGGTGGCGTAATCCAGCCGCGCCTGCAGGTCGGTCTGGGCCTTCTCGTCGGTTATGCAGGCCTCGAACTGCGCCTCGGTCAGGCCATTGGCCTTGGCGATCTCGACGAAGATCGGCTTGATCTGGCCACCCTGCCAGCGGGACTGGCTGCGGAACACCTCGTCGACGATCTTGAAGTAGGACTTGCCCCCGTCGCAGCGCGCCATCAGGAACCCGGCCGCCGCCACCTGCGCCGGAGCGGTCAGCAGTTCGCGCACCGTGAAGCGGACCCGGCCGGTGTCGATGTACTTGGCCTTGAAGGCCGGGAAGACGTCGGCATGGAAGTGCGCGCAATGCGGGCAGGTCAGCGACAGGTACTCGACCACATGGACCCGGGCCTTGGGGTTGCCCAGGCTCATGTCCCCCGGCGCCGGCTTGTACTGCGCCAGGGCCGGCGTGGCCGCCCCCGCCGCCGCAGCCGAGGCGGTGAGGATCGCGGCGCGGCGGGTCAGGGCGGTCATGGCTACTTGCCGGCTCCGGCGACCGCGGCTTCCAGCTCCGCCATCGTCAGCTCGCCTTCCTTGAGCTTCTTGCCGTTCAGGAAGAACGTCGGTGTCGAGGTGATATTGCGCTCGCGCTGCGCCTTTTCGATCCGGGCGTTCAGCGCCTTGGCGGCGGCCTCGTCCTGGACGCAAGTGTTGAACTGCGCCTCGGTCATGCCGGCCGACTGGGCGACCTTCAACAGCGTGCCGCGGGCGTCGCCGGTGCGGTACATCTCTTCCTGGCTGCGGAACAGGGCGTCGAGGACGCTGAAGTACTTGTCCTTGCCGGCGCAGCGGGCGACCAGCACCCCGGCGGCGGCGACAGCCTCCGGCGGGGTCAGGAACTCGTGGTAGACCCACTTCACCTTGCCGGTGTCGATGTACTTGGCCTTGAAGCCTGGCATGACCTCGGTCGCGAAACGGCCGCAGTGGCTGCAGGTCGTCGACGCGTATTCCTCGATGGTGACCGGCGCATCGGCCTTGCCGAGCGTCATGGCTTCGGCGGTGTCGGCGGCGCCGCCTCCGGCCTTGTTGCAGCTCGCAAGCGTCAGGGCCGCTCCCGCGGCGGCGGCGACCATCAGGAGACGGCGGCTGAGGATCGACATCGATGACCTTCCGGAAATTCTGAGCGATGGATTAGAGCGCGATTCCCCTGCGCCCCAAGGCGCCCCCGCGTCAACGGTTGCGGAGGCAATTGCGGATGGGACCGCGGCGGATGTGTGTCAACCTTGGCCGTTCCGCTTCAGCACGCCCCGCCCCAGCGCGAGCAGCGCGTCCTTCAGCTTGCCCTCGGGGGCGTCGGCCAGGCCCTGGGCCAGCCGGGCTTCCGCGGCAGCGTCCAGCGGCTGGGCGCGTCGGCGCGGCGGGGGCTCGGCCGGGCGCTGCAGCGGCCCCTGGACGATCCGCAACTTCTGGACCGCGTCAGGACCGAGAAACAGGTTCACCCGGGCCAGGATGTCGTGCGCCTGATGCTGGATGATCGCCGCCGCCGGTCCCGCGACCCGGATCTCCAGCGTCGAAGGTCCGCCGGACCGGCCGCGCACCAGCTTCACCGGCTCGGTCCGTTTGGCGACCTCAGGCCCCACGACCTCGCGCCAGCGGCCGGCCAGCGCGCCGGCCCCCTGCCCGTACTTGGCGTCCAGATCCTTCACGAAGCGATTGAGCGCACGACCCGCGGGCGGCGCCGGACGAAATGGCGGCCGGGTCCGCTTCTGAGCCAGGATCAGAAGCGCTTCCTCGCGGGTAGGGAGCTGGCGGGCCATCTCTCCTTCTACCGCGCCGGCCGATCGGGTGGTAGGCGGGACAGGTGACCGCCGATCGCCTCCGCGCCGAACTGCTCGCCTGGTACGACGCCAACGCCCGCGCGTTGCCGTGGCGCGTGGGCCCCGCCGACCATGCGGCGGGCGTCCGCCCCGATCCCTACCGGGTCTGGCTGTCGGAGGTGATGCTGCAGCAGACCACCGTGCCGCACGCCACGCCCTACTTCCTGGCGTTCACCGCGCGCTGGCCCACGGTGACCGACCTGGCCAACGAAGCGGACGGCGAGGTCATGGCCGCGTGGGCCGGCCTTGGCTACTACGCCCGCGCCCGCAACCTGCTGGCCTGCGCGCGGGCGGTTGCGGATCTGCACGGCGGGGTGTTCCCGGACACCGAGGACGGCCTGCGCAGCCTGCCCGGCCTTGGCCCCTATACGGCGGCGGCGGTCGGTGCCATCGCCTTCGACCGGCCGACCAACGTGGTGGACGGCAACGTCGAACGGGTGATGTCGCGCCTGTTCGCCGTGGAACAGCCGCTGCCGGACGCCAAGCCGGAGCTGAAACGCCTGGCCGACGCCCTGGTCCGCGGCCATCGCCCGGGCGACTGGGCGCAGGCGCTGATGGACCTGGGCGCCATGATCTGTCGCCCCAAGTCGCCCCTGTGCGACCGCTGTCCCGTATCCGCCCATTGCGCGGCGCGGGCCGGCGGCGCGCCCGAGACCTATCCGCGCAAGCGCCCGAAGGCCGCCCTGCCGCACCGCCACGGCGTCGCCTATGTCCTGACCCGCGGCGACGAGATCGCGCTGGTCCGCCGTCCGCCCAAGGGGCTGCTGGGCGGCATGCTGGCCCTGCCCACCAGCGACTGGCGCGCCGAGGCCTGGGATGACGCCGAGGCCCGGGCCGCCGCGCCCGCCGACGCGACATGGCGCAACGTGGGCGAGATCGAGCATGGCTTCACCCACTTCACGCTGACGCTGAAGCTGCTGCGCGCCGAGGGCGATGCGGACCAGGTGATCTGGAGCCCGCGGCGGGACCTGGACGCCTTGCCCAGCGTGTTCCTGAAGGCGGCGCGGGCGGGTCTGGCGAACCTGCTCTAGGCCGCGGGTTTCGGATTGCGCGGAAAGGCCACGCTCAGGATGGCGAAGCCGGTCAGCGACAGGACCAGGGCCGTCGCCGGGATCGCGGGCACGCCCCAGGCCGCCAGCGAAGCCCCACCGGCCGCCGACCCCAGCGCCTGGCCGACCGCGATCACCGAGCCGTTCAGCGCCAGCGCCACGGGGGCGCCGTCTGTCATGTTGATCAGCCGCGACTGGATCACCGGCGTGATCGAGAACAGCGCCGTCGCCGCCACGAAGATCGCCAGGGCCACCAGCAGCTGGCTGGCGAGGCCCGGCGGCAGAGCTTGGTGCGTGGCGGCGAAGTGCAGGCTCATCGCTATGCCCTGGATGGCGAAGCCCTGCATGATCCAGGCCTTGCCCACGTTGCGGTCGGCAGCCCGCCCGCCCAGCCACAGCCCGACGATGGAGCCCAGGCCGATCATCGCCTGGAACGCCCCCACGCCGGCGCCCGTCACCCCCGCCCCGACCCGCACGATCGGCGCGATGTAGAGGTTGAGGGTCATGTTGGCCGCGAAGACCAGAAAGGTGGTCAGATAAAGCGGCCAGATCATCGAGATCGGCACCTGCCCGCCCTCGCGTTTGGCCGGGGCGGGAATGGGCGGCAGGAAAAAGGTCACAGCGATCAGGGCCGTGGCCGACAGCAGGGCGGCGAACAGGAACGTGGCGCGCCAGCCGAAGATCGAACCCACGACGCTGCCCAGCGGGATGCCCAGGACGAACGCCAGCGTCATGCCGCCGGCGACCATCGCCAGCGCCGAGCCCCGCCGCTCGGGCGGCACCATCGAGGCCGCCGCGACGCTGGCCGCCGGGCCGGACATGGCGCCGGCCAGGCCCGCCAACCCGCGCAGCCCCAGCAGGACCTCGAAGTTGGGCGTGAACGCGCAGGCCAGGTGAAGCAGCAGGCCGAAGCCCAGGCCCGCCAGCACCACCAGCCGGCGGTCGAACCGCCCGAGCACATGCGCGGCCACCGGCCCCAGGACGGCCGAGGTCAGGACATAGGCGGTCTGGAGTTGCCCGGCGACGGCGGTCGATACGCCCAGGTCCGCGGCCATGGTCTCGAGCAGGCCCGCGAAGATGAAGGCCGCCGAGCCGAAGGCGAAGGTGACCATGGTCAGCACGAAGACGCGCGGATTCATCGCTCCCGCTGCCTCATGCCGTCACCCCCCAAACACTTGTTTGACCGCAGGGTGACGGAAGATCGGGTATGTGGCTAGACGTTCAGTTCGGCATCTGGGCGCGAACTTTCGCCCGCAGGACGTCGATCGGCGCGAGGCCCGCGTCCGTCTTGAAGTGCCAGTAGGTCCAGCCGTTGCAGGCCGGCGCGGACTGCACCATCGCCCCCACGTTGTGGATCGACCCGGCCAGTTCGCCCACCACAAGACTGCCGTCGGCCCGCACCCGGGCGGCGTTGCGGCCCTTGGGGCAGTACAGCACGTCGCCAGCGCGGAGCAGGCCCGCCTCCACCAGGCTGCCGAACGGCACCCGGGGTTCGGACTTTTTGGACGTGGTCACCGCCATCTCGGCGGCGGTCGCGGGGATCACCTTGGCGATCCGGTCCTTGGCGATCTTGGCGTACTCGACTTCGCGCTCGATGCCGATGAAGCGGCGGCCCAGGCGGCGCGCCACGGCGCCCGTCGTGCCAGTCCCGAAGAACGGATCCAGGATGATGTCGCCGGGTTTGGTGGACGCCATGATCAAGCGGTGCAGCAGGGCCTCGGGCTTCTGGGTGGGGTGGGCCTTGTCGCCGTTCTCATCCTTGAGCCGTTCATGCCCGGTGCAGATCGGCAGCACCCA
>JAIXTR010000145.1 GCA_027483845.1 Caulobacteraceae bacterium
CGCACGCGGACGCATTCCCGGACGGCCCCGGCCAGGACGCCGAAGTCCCGGGCCCCGGGGATGGACGACAGGAAGCAGTCGTCGAAGTACGGGTACTTGATGTCCTGGCCGCAGCCGAACGACGTCCGGTCCGGCCGGGCCGCCGTCAGCACCATTCGGTTGGGCTGGGCCAGCGTCGGCACGAAGACGCCTGAGAAACAGGCCGAGATCACCACGACGGTGGGCCGCTTGCCGCAGGTCCGGTCCAGCATGTCGGCCAGCAGGCCGGGCCGCAGCAGGCCCTGGTCCAGCTGGGCGCCCTGGGGAAGGCCGTGCGACGTCATGTAGAACAGGCAGCCGCCCGTGGTGCGGCTCGAGAGGTCGGACAGCGCGCCATAGATGCCGCGAAGCTCGCTTTTGGCCGGCCGGGTGTCGGTGTAGCGCTCAGGCCGCACCGAGAACTGGCGGATGTTCTCGGCGGGGAAGCCAAGTCGCACCAGGGCAGCGCTGACGTCGCGCCGCGCATTGTCGAAGCCCTCGGAGGGGCCGCCGTCGTGGGCATGCCAATCGCCGGCGACCACCACCGCCGACCAGTCCGCGAACGCCGAGGCCGCCTGCGCTCCGGTCGCCGCCGCCGCCAACCAGAAGGCTGCGATGAAAGCGAGAAGCCGGGCCATGCGGGGCGCCTCTTAGGTCTTGTACTTGGTGAAGGGGGTTGGAATGGCGGTGCCCGTCGCCTTGGCCAGAAGCCGCCCTTCGGGATCGTAGAGTTCGCCCTCGGTGAAGGCGACCTGCCGGCCCCACTTCACGACCTTGCCGATCCCCTTGATCTTCCCCGGCTGGCCGGGACGCAGGAAGCTGGTCTTCATCTCCAGCGTCGGGGCGACCGCGGTCATGCCCGAGGCCACCATGCAGGCGACGCTCATCGCCTCGTCCAGCATGGCGCAGAGATAGCCGCCCTGGATCTGCTTCATCGGGTTGAGCAGCAGCTCGGCCTTCGCGTCGAACTCGACCTCGACCGACTTTGTGGCCTGGTTCACCGACACCATCCGGAAGCCCAGGGTCTGCGAGCCGGTCGGCTGGTTCTTGGTCCGCAAGAACCGCTGGAGGATGGCCTCGTCGGTGAGGGCCTCCGGCTCGGGCGACGCCACGTCGGACATGCGTCTACTTCTTCCGGAACTGGTCGAGCGAGACGATCGTCGCCTCGGCGGGCTTCGCCGGCGGCTCGTCCGCCTTGGCCTCGGCGGCCTTGGACTCCGGCGCGGCCTTGACCTCGGCGGGCGCCGACGGCGGCGGCTCGAATTGCAGCAGGAACTGCACCGACGGATCGTAGAACCGGGTGATCGCCGCATAGGGGACCGACAGCCGCTTGGGCTGGCCACCGAACTGCAGGGTCACCGAGAAGAACGTCTCGCCGGGCGCCAAGTCCCAGTACTGGTGCTGCAGGACGATGGTCATCTCGTCCGGATACTTCGACAGGAGATCGACAGGGCCCGAGACCCCGGCCGCGTCCGTCTTGAAGGTGATGTAGAAATGATGCGACCCGGGCAAGCCATCGGGCGCCGCGGCCCGCTTGAGCGCAGTCTTGGCCACACCCCGGAGCGCGTCCTGAGCCATGGCTTCGTAGTTCATCAGATCCTGGACCGGCGGATCCTGGGCCAACACGCAGCACTCCCAAACAAACGGAACAGGGGGAACGTAGCGTCTGGCGGACGGCGCGCAAGGCGCATCGATCGGATTTACGGGAGGGAGATAGGTGGGAGGCTTCTGTTGGCAGGCGCCTCCGGACACTTGTCGAAGGGCGGGAGGCGCAAATCCAGGGAGATAGGTGGGAGGCTTCTGTTGGCAGGCGCCTCCCGGGCCCCGCCTAAGGATCTGAACCCCTAGGACTTAGGTCGGATATCTACCGAACCGCATTACGCGGCGAGGCGGATTTCCTCAGCGAAGTTATCGTTCGCATTTAGTTTAAAACCCGAAACGGTGGGTCAAGCCGGGAAAAAGCAACGCCTTTAGACGTCTGTCGATGCTGATCGGCCCCCCAAATTCCCTCCTGGATCGCCGGCTAGGGCCGGGAGGAGATTTGGTGGAGCCGCCGGGAATCGCACCCGGGTCCAGTCCGCTTATTACTCGCGCGTTTATTTCCATAGTCGGGCGAACCCGACCCCTCACATATAGGCGGTCCGCGTCGATAATCAAAGACCTACACGCCGGCCCTGACGGCTTGTTTGACCGGTCCGCCGTTCGCGAAGCGCGGATGGCAGGCGCCGTTTCGTGGACCACCACCGGGCGTTCGCCAGCGGATTCACGCCGTGGCCGATCCACGGCTAGCCTTTGCGCAATCGGATCGCACGCTTTGGAGCACCTTTCATGGGCCCCCTTATTCACGCCGGCCGCGCCCTGGGCGCAGACCTTCTCCCGACGCTCGTCTTCGCCGTGCTCGTCGCCTTCAAGGTCGATGTCATGGCGGCGACGGCTGCGGCCATTGCGGTGGGTGTCGCCCAGATCGTGGTCATGAAGCTCCGCCGGCAGGACATCTCGCGCTTGCAGTGGGCCAGCCTGCTGCTGGTCCTGGTGTTCGGCGCCGCCAGCATCCTCGCGCACGATCCGCGCTTCCTGATGGCCAAGCCCAGTATCGTCTACGCCATCGTCGGCGGGGTGATGCTGCAGAAGGGCTGGATGCTTCGCTACCTGCCGCCGGTGGCCGAGGGGCATGGCGAGAAACCGATGATCGCGTTCGGCTATGTGTGGGCGGGCCTGATGTTCGTCACCGCGGCCGCGAACCTGGTCGTCGCCATCAGCTTCCCCGCCGTCTGGCCCCAGTTCCTGGCGATCTTCCCGTTGGTGTCGAAACTCGGACTGTTCGCGGTCCAGTTCGTCACCGTCCGCCACCTGGCGATCCGCTCGGCCCGAGCGGCGGGCGCGACGGAGGCGCAGATCCAGGCCCGGATGGCGCAGATGGGCGCAGAACGGCCGGCGGCGCAGGCGTAGGCGCCTGAGGCTCCGGCTCCAGCTGAGGGGCGGGCTCCTCTCCGGGGGTCTGCCGGCGAGCGTCGGGGTTCGCCTTCAGCCGTCCACCCCGCGCCAGCAGGTCGCGATAGGCCTCGCGCGGCCCGGCGAAGGTGGTGTCGCCCGGGAACAGCAGGTCGAACCGCGGATCGTGTCCCAGCGCGGCGCGGACCACCGCCGCCAGCACCTCGGCGACCTCGCCGACCTCCGCCGGGTCACAGGCGCGGCGCAGGGTCGTCACCCGCGTC
>JAIXTR010000460.1 GCA_027483845.1 Caulobacteraceae bacterium
GGTGGGCATGCTGCGCATCCGCGCCCGTCTGGGGCCTGACGCCCGCATCTTCTATCGGCGGCGGCCGCAGAACACCGACCGCAAGGCCGGAAATGTCGCCGACTGGGTCCGCCGGTTCGGCGGCGCCTACGAAGCGATGATCATTCTCGACGCGGACAGCGTGATGAGCGCCGACACCATCATCCGCCTGACGGCCCAGATGGAGGCGGATCCGCGTCTCGGCCTGTTGCAGACGGCGCCGACCCTGATCGGCGCGGAGACCCTGTTCGCCCGCCTGCAGCAGTTCGCGGCCCGGACCTACGGCGGGATGCTGGCGGCCGGCCAGGACTGGTGGTCGGGCGCCGAGGGCAACTACTGGGGCCACAACGCCATCATTCGCGTGAAGGCGTTCGCGGCCTGCGCCGGCCTGCCCCACCTGCCGGGACGGCGGCCGTTCGGCGGCCACATCATGAGTCACGACTTCGTCGAGGCCGCGCTGATGCGGCGCGGCGGCTGGTCGATCCGGCTCGATGCCGCGCTCGGCGGCAGCTACGAGGAGGCGCCGCCGACCCTCGTCGACATGGCCCGTCGCGATCGCCGCTGGTGCCAGGGCAACCTGCAACACCTCGGCGTCGTCGGCGCCGCCGGCTTGCATTGGATCAGCCGCCTGCATCTGGCGCGCGGGGTGCTGTCCTACGTCACCTCGCCCCTGTGGCTGCTGCTGGTGGGCTTTGGCGCGACCGCCTGGCTGGGCCAGATGGGCGCCCCGGTGCGGGTGCATGGCGACGCGGCCGTCTGGCTGTTCGCGGTCACCATGGCGATGCTGCTGGCCCCCAAGATCATGGCTGGCGCCCTGGCGCTGCGCGAACGGACGGCGAAGGGTCCGGCGGGCGTCGCCGGGCTGTTCGTCGGCATCGTGCTCGAGGTGACGCTGAGCGCCCTGGTCGCGCCCGTGCTGATGCTGATGCAAAGCGCCGCCGTGTTCGACGTCCTGATCGGCCGGGACTCCGGCTGGAACGCCCAACAGCGCGATGCGGGCCGACTGTCCCGCAAGGAGGCCTGGCGATCGCATCGCGGCCACGTGGTGATCGGCGTCACCGGCGCGGCCATCGCCTGGCTGCTGGATCCGGCGATCTTCTGGTGGACCAGCCCGGTGTCACTGGGCCTGTTCCTGTCGGCGCCGCTTTCCCTGCTGATGGCCCGCACCGACCTGGGCGGCCTCTGTCGCCGGCTGGGTCTGCTGACGACGCCGGAGGAGCGGCAGGCCCCGCCGGTCGTGGCGCGCGCCGTCGAGCTCCGGGCGATGTACGATGCGGAGCATGGCGCCCGACTGCGGATCGATCGACTCATGCGCGCTGAGGTTCCGGTGCATCGGCCCGAAGCTCGCGCCTTCGAACGCGCCGCGCGAGCCCCCAGCGCCCAGGCGGCCTAACCGGCGCTCTGACTGGGAAACGGCACGACAGTGGCCGCATCCTCGGCCAGCCGCAGCCGGCCGCGCGCCTCCGCGCGGCGAACCTCCTGCTGCAGGTGCGGGACCATGAAGTCGATGAACGCGCGGACCCGCGGCGCGTCCTTGAGTTCGCGACGGGTGACGATCCAGGACGTCGCGCGGCCCTCCGGGATCAGATCGGAACACCGGACCAGATCGGGATCGACGTCGGCGATCGTGCTGGGCAGCGCCCCGATGCCCAGCCCGGCCTTCACGGCGTAGACCAGGCTGCCCATGCTGTTGGACCGGGTGATCGGCGGCTTGCCGCCCGCCTGCTGCATCATCCAGCTGGCGCCCGGCATCTCGCCCATGTCCACGGTGACGTCGATCAGGTCGTGGTCCTTCAGCGCCGCGGGCGACGCCGGCACGCCGCGACGGCTGGCGTAGTCGCGGCTGCAGTAGAGCGCCATGTCGTGATCGCAGACCTTCCGCGCCACCAGGTCGGAGACCGGCAGGGCTTTGGTCGTGCGAATGGCCAGGTCCGCCTCGCCGGCCTCCAGGTCCAGATTGCGGTCGGTGATGACGAGGTCGACCTGCACATCCGGGTGCAGCTTGCGGAACTCGACCAGCCCCGGGATCACCATGGTGTTGGCCACCAACTCGTTGGTGGTGAAGCGAAGCGCGCCGGACACCCCGCGCATCTGGGTCGCCGCCAAGTTGGCGAAGCGGATCGCCGCGCGCTCGACCGCCTCGGCCTCGGCGATCAGCGACTGGCCGCCTTCGGTCAGGCGACTGCCGGTCTGGCCGCGCTCGAACAGCTTGAAGCCGAGGTCCGCTTCCAGACTCTCGATACGGCGCGCCACGGTCGTCTGGTTGACGCCCATGGCTTTCGAGGCCGCCAGCGTCGAGCCCCCGCGGGCGACGGCCAGGAACGCCTTGAGGTCATTCCAGTCGAACATGTCGCCATTCTGGGGGCGCCGGCGCCAAAACGCCAAGAGCGCTGTTCGGCCAAGGCCGGATGAAGCGCCCGTCCGACCGGCCCCGCCGAGAGCGGTGGGCCACATGAATTCGCCGTAAGCTTCCCCCGCCGTGGTTGAGTGGTAAGGAATTCGCACCCTATTCCCCAACCGGGCTTCCCCATGCTTCGCACCGCTCGCGCCGCCGGTCTCGCGCTTCTGCTGACCACCACCGTCCTCGCACCGGTCGCCTTGGCCACGCCGGCAGTGGCGGCCGACGTCCCCCCGATCGCGTTCAAGTCGCGCACCCTGCCGAACGGCCTCAAGGTCATGACCTCGCTGGACCGCAGCACGCCCAATGTGTCGGTCCAGGTCTGGTACGGCGTAGGCTCGAAGGACGATCCGCAGGGTCGTTCCGGCTTCGCCCACCTGTTCGAACACCTGATGTTCAAGGCGACCCGAAACATGCCGTCGGAGCAGTTCGACCGCCTGACCGAGGACGTCGGCGGGTTCAACAACGCCTCCACCGCCGACGACTTCACCGACTACTACGTCGTCGTGCCGGCCAATCACCTGGAGCGCCTGGTCTGGGCCGAGGCCGACCGGATGAGCACGCTTGTCGTGGACGAGGCGGTGTTCAAATCCGAGCGCGACGTGGTCAAGGAAGAGCTGCGCCAGCGCGTGCTGGCCTCGCCCTACGGCCGGCTCATGGCGCTCTACCTGCCGCAGGCCAGCTACACGACCCATCCCTACAAGCGCCCCGGGATCGGCTCCATCGAGGAGCTGGACGCCGCGACGGTGGACGATGTGCGCGCCTTCCACCGCACCTTCTATCGGCCCGACAACGCCGCCTTGATCATCGTGGGCAACTTCGACCAGGGCCAGCTGGATGCCTGGATCGACAAATACTTCGGCGCCCTGACCAACCCTGCGCAGCCCCTGCCCCGGGTCACCATCAAGGAGCCGCCGCGCACCAAGGCCGGAGTCTTCGACGGCTATGGTCCGAACGTGCCGCTGCCGGCGGTGGTGCTGTCGTGGCAAGGGGCCGCGGCCTCGGATCCCGATGCGCCGGCCTTGAAGGTGCTGGACGCCATTCTGTCGGGGGGCAAGTCCTCACGCCTCTACAACAGCCTCGTCTACGACCAGCAGATCGCCGTCGAAGCGTTCTCGCAGGCCGACCTGCCCCAGGACCCGGGCCTGTTCATGGTCGGCGCGATCATGTCGAGCGGGAAGACCATCGCCCAGGGCGAGGCCGCCCTGCTGGCGCAGGTGAAGCGCCTGCGCGACGCGCCGCCCACGGCCGCAGAGCTCGCGGAAGCCAAGAACGAGTTGCTGACCGGCGCCGTGCGTGAGCGAGAGACCATCGAGGGCCGGGCCAGCGCCATCGGCTATGCGCTGCGGGTGGATGGCGACGCAAACGCGGTGAACACGGAACTGGCCAAACTGCAGGCGGTGACGGCGGCCGATGTCCAGCGGGTGGCGGCCAAGTACCTGGCTGAGGATCGCCGCATGACCATCCGCTACCGCGCTGAGAGCGATCGGCCGAAGGGCGAGGTCGCCGCCGCGCCGCCGGCGCCGCCCAAGACGGTCGCCAGCTACAGTGGGCCGGTGTTCACCCTGGCCCCGGAGGCCGAACGCGTAAGGCCGCCGGCGATCGGGGAACCGATCCAGCCGATCCTGCCGAGACCGGCCGAGAAGACCCTCGCCAACGGCCTTCGCGTCATCGTCGCCCGTTCGTCGGACCTGCCGCTTGTGACCGCCGACCTGACGGTGAAGACCGGCGCGTGGGCCGACCCGCAGGGCCTGGCCGGGGCCGCCTCCATGATGGCCGGCATGCTGACGGAGGGCACCAAGACCCGCTCGGCGCAGCAGATCGCCAGCCAGACCGAAAGCCTCGGCGCCAATCTGGCGTCCGGCGGCGGGCTCGAGTCGTCGTCCGTGACCCTGAGCGCCATGCCCGACACCCTGCCGGCGGCCTTGGCGATCATGGCCGACGTCACCCGCAACCCGGCGTTCGCCGCCGAGGAGCTGGCCCGTCAGCGGGAACAGGCGCTGGACGGCCTGCGCGTGGCCTACCAGCAGCCCGGCTCCGTGGCGGGCTTCGCCGCGGGCCCGGTCGTCTACGGCGGCACGCCGTTCGGCCATGTGCCGCAGGGCACGCCGGCGTCGTTGCAACGGCTGAAGCCCGCCGACCTGTCGCGGCTGCACCAGACGTGGTTCCGACCCGACAACGCGGTGCTGGTGCTGACCGGCGACATCAGCGCCGAGCAAGGCTTCGCCCTGGCGCAGACCGCCTTTGGCGACTGGAAGGCGCCGGCCACGGCGCTGACGCCGCCGCCCGCCATCGTCCCGACCGGCCGCCCCCGCGCCGTGGCGATCGACATCCCCGGCACCGGCCAGGCTTCGGTCAATGTCGTGAAGCCGGCCATCGCGCGGAACGATCCCGACTACTATCCTGGCGTCGTGGCCGCGACCGTCCTTGGCGGCGGCTACTCGGCGCGTCTGAACCAGGAGATCCGCATCAAGCGCGGCCTGTCCTATGGCGCCAGCGCCCGGCTCTCGCCCGCGCGCACGACGGGCGCATTCCGCGCGAGCGCCCAGACCAAGAACGAGTCCGCCGCCGAGGTGCTGGATCTGATCAACGCCGAGATGGTCCGGCTGGGGTCCACGCCGGCCGGCGCCGACGAGCTCAAGGCCCGCAAGTCGGTGCTGGTGGGCGGCTATGGCCGCGAACTCGCAACCTCAGGCGGGCTGGCCGACATTCTGGGCAACCTCGCCCTCTACGGCGTACCGCTGGATGAGGTCGGTCGCTACACCGCCAAGGTGGAGGCCGTCGACGCCGGCCAGGTGCAGGCCTTCGCCAAGCGGGTGTTGGATCCCGCGCAGACCAGCGTCGTGATCGCGGGGGACGCCAAGACCTTCGCGCCGGCCCTGAAGCCGAAGCTGCCCAACCTGGAGATTATCCCAGCCGATCAGCTCGATCTCGACAGCGCGACCTTGCGGAAGAAGTAGCCCGGAGCCGCGCGCCCAACAGTCCAAAGCCCAGGATCATCAACGCCCAGGTCCCA
>JAIXTR010000407.1 GCA_027483845.1 Caulobacteraceae bacterium
ACTGGTTGGCGGTCAGATCCTGGCCGATCCCCCAGGTGGAGAGCCCGGACTCCCAATCGCTGACGTCCTTGGTCTTGCCCAACAGGTGATCGACGAGACGTCCACGCCCGAAGCGGCCGTTCAGCCGGTGCGCCGCCGACAGCGCCTTCTGGGCCGCCACCGTCGCATCCTCCGTCGCCACGGCGCCGGTGCAGAGGTCGCACTGGCCGCAGGGCTCCACGCCCTCTTCCCCGAAGTAGCGCCGCACCGTGGCCGCGCGACAGCCAGCGCCATCCAGCAGGGTGTAGAGCTGGCGCACCTTGCGCACCTGGACCTGCTTCACCTCGGCGTCCATCTCGCGCTCGGCGATGCGCTTCAACGCCCAGGCCATGTCGGCCGCCCCATAGAGGGTGATCCCCTCCGCCGGCTCGCCGTCGCGCCCGGCCCGCCCGATCTCCTGCCAGTAGGCCTCAATGGAGCCTGGCGGATCGGCGTGGATCACGAAGCGGACGTCCGGCTTGTCCACGCCCATGCCGAAGGCGATGGTCGCCACCATCACGGCGTGGTCCGCCTCGAGGAATTCCTCCAGCCGTGTCTCGCGCAGGGTCTTGTCGATGCCGGCGTGATAGGCGACTGCCGGCACGCCCGCCGCGCGGAGCGCCTCGGCCAGCTTCTCGGTCTTGTCCCGCGATCCGGCATAGACCACCCCGGAACGCCCGGGGCGGGCGGTCACCAGGTCGATCACCCGCTTCTCGACACCGCCCCGCTTGCGTTCGGCCGAGAGGATCAGTTCCGGCCGCGCGAAGCTGGCGACGAACTCGGCCGAGTCGTGCAGTCGCAGCTCGGTGCGGATGTCCTCGCGCGTCTTGGCGTCGGCCGTGGCGGTCACGGCCAGGCGCGGCACGTTCGGAAACAGCTCGGCCAGCCGGCCCAGCATCCGATACTCCGGCCGGAAGTCGTGACCCCACTGGCTGACGCAGTGGGCCTCGTCGATGGCGATCAGGGCGAGGGGTGTCCGCGACAGCCGGTCCAGCATCCAGGGCTGCATCAAGCCTTCGGGCGACACGTAGAGGATCTGCAGCTCACCGGCGTCGATCCGGCGCCAGGTCTCGGCGCGCGCCTCGGGGGAGACGTTGCTGTCGAGCCGCGCGGCGGCGACGCCCGATTGAACCAGGGCCGCCACCTGGTCGGTCATCAGCGCGATCAGGGGCGAGACCACCAGGCCCAGGCCCGGCCGCATCAGGCTGGGGATCTGGTAGCAAAGGCTCTTTCCTCCGCCTGTCGGCAGCACCGCCATGGCGCTGCGGCCGGCCAGGGCCTCGCCGATCACGGCCGCCTGGAGGCCGCGAAAGTCGCTGTGGCCGAAGGTGCGTCGCAGGATGTCGCGGGCGGCGTCGAGGGGCGCGATCTCGGCTTCGGCGGCGGCGGGACTCATCGGCCCCTTATGACGCGCCCCGGCCAGGGGCGCCATGCAGCGTTAGGGCTTTTCGAGCGGCCGTTGGGGATCGAATGTCCGCCGCGCCTGAATGCCGCGCACCGCCTTGAGCAGGCGCAGGGCGGCGGAGGCCGACAGCGCATCGGGCCGGAACGCGTCGCGAAGGGCCAGGGCGTCCAGGATGGCGTCGTCGGCGTCGCTCATCCGTCGGGCGCACATGTTCCAGTCACCGAACTCCCGCGACGGCGCGGGACCCGCGCTCAGGACTTTCGCGCCCTTATGTCGGGGGTCCTCCAGGATCCGGCGGTACGTCTGCATGACGGGCTCCGCCGGGCCCTCCAGGGCCTGGGCGAACCAGCCGGCGTGGACAAGCAGCAATCCCGTGATGGCCCGCGCCCGATTGTTCCGCATCGAGGCCTGGATGATGCCGCCCACCTCATGCTCGAGATCGGGCTCCAAGATGCTGATTTCGCTGGCATAGACCAGGCGGTGCAGCGTGCGGCTGCCGGAAATCGCGGACATGACATACTCCTACGCGTCGGGTCCGTAATGCCGCGAATTTATTGAGAAAATCTCTCTTCGATATGTCGGATTCCCGACGTCGCGGGTGGCGTATCGTGCGAGGTCGTGGGAACCTTGGCGCCGCGCGCGGATTGCTGAGCCCGATCATCAGGACCGGAACCACCCATGCCCGTCAAAATCTTCATCGCCCTCGTCGCCCTGGTCGGCGTGGCCATCGGATTCGCCCTGCCGACCCCGCGACACCTGGAGCCCGCGCCCGTCTCGCAAATCCAGACGATCGAGTTGGACGACTAGCCGCGCGGGCGGCGGCGCAGGCGCAGGCCGCTCATGATCGTGACGAAGAAGGCCGTGGACCAGCCCAGCAGGATCACGCCGTTGATCCCCTCGATGCCGCCCAGCAGTCGCCAATCCGGGGCCATCACCTTGTCGCCGTAGCCGATCGCCGCGTAGGTGGTGGTCGAGAAATAGACGGCCGTCCGCAGGTCGGCCACCGCGCCAAGACTGTGGAACAGCATGGCGTAGAGCCAGATCTCGAACCCGTGCAGGACGAACAAGCCCATCACCAGGGCCACGGTGAAACCCACGCCGCGGGCGGAGACCCAGTCCAGCCGCTTGGCGTTTTCCTCCGCCTGGGTGATCCGCCCCAGCAGGGCCAGGCCCCAGCCATGGATCACCACGGTCAAGGTCACCATGCCGGTGGCCACCAGCAGTTCCAGCAACATCGATCGCGTCTCTATTTTGTGTGTGGCGTTTCGCGCGGCAGTTCCGCCGTCTTGGCCGCGCAGCCTCGGAGGGCCTCGTTCAACAAGGCGACCTCGGCCGTCAAGGGGTACTTGAGGTCGCTCATGCCGTCCGAACATTCGCTGGCGTAGAGGGTGACCGTGATCTGTTCGCCCCGGGCGGTCTTGGCGACCCAGGTGGCCCGACCGTCCGCGACCG
>JAIXTR010000078.1 GCA_027483845.1 Caulobacteraceae bacterium
CCGCCCGAGCCGGCCGTGTCGGCCGCGGCCTTCTCCACGACGGCTCGCATGCGGTCCTTGGACAGTTCGTCCAGGACATTGAACGCGCCATAGCTGGAGCGGTCGGCCGGGATGGTCAGCTTCTGCATGTACGCGCCATTGGCGTAGCCGAAGAGGCTCTGTCCGGCGGACGTGTTCGTATCGCGCCCCGACAGGTCGAACCCCCAGGTTCCCATGCGCGGCGCCTTGCTGAGATCGCGCGCAGCGGGCGCTGGGGTGGACGAGGCGTCGGCCGCGAAGGCGGCGGGGGCGGCGAGCAGCGCGGCCGCGCAGGCGGCGGCGAGCCAGGCAGTCTTCATCGGTCGATCTCGTCCGTGTGGGGGTACGGCGCGGACCATGCTCTGGGCCCGCGCCGCAAGGCTCGTTACATTTCTGTCAGGTTGTTCAGGGGTGCGCGTGGCTTGGCGCCGGCGCCGCTGTGGCGGCAACGAACGACACCTTCACCTTTGCGCCGCTGGCGAAGATCAAGGTCGCCGGGGCCGCATCGCCCACTTTCATCGGGCGGGTTAGGCCCATGAACATCAGGTGGTATCCGCCCGGCGCAAAGGTGACGCTTCCGCCCGCCGGTACATCCACGCGGTTGACCTGTTTCATCGAGGCCATCCCGCCGGACATGCTGGACTGATGGATTTGCACCATCCGGGCCACCGGGGTTTCGACGGCGACGAGCGCGTCGGCCTTGGCGTCGGGGTTCTTGAGGGTCATGAATCCGGCGCCGGTCTGGCCCTGGGCAGCGGGCCGCGTCCAGGCGCCCTCCGCCTTGGGCGCAGCCTGGGCTGCGGATGCCAGTGAGATCGCCGCCAGGGCGGCAAGCATGAGTTTCATGGATTGAAATCCTAGTGGTGATCGTGGCCGCCGTTAGGCGGAGCCGGCGAGAGCCGGAGGATGGGCGCGGGATGCGTAGGCCGGGGCCCGGCGGCCGGCGGTATCTCCACCCACCGGTTCTGCGTCGCGCCACACGACTGGATCGCCGGGAAAGGCAGATCCCCGGCGGCGTCGGGCAGTTTGGTCAGCACGACGAACTCGTCGAACTGGTCCGGGGGCAGGGCGCCCCGCCAGATCACGGCTGTCACCGTTGGTCCGGCGCGTTCGATCTCCAGCGTCCAGCCCGGTTTCGGCTGCGGCCGCGCCACCGAGACCCCCTGAGGGATCTCGATGCGCAGGGCCGTTGTCGCCGCCGTGTCGCCGCAGCCGTGACCGACGCCGAACCGCAAGACTTGATAGGCCCCGGTCTGAGCCGACGACGGCTGAACGGTCACGTGCGCCTGCGCCGCAGGGGCGACGGCCAGGGCCGCCGCCAGGATGAGGGATCTCAGAACGACCATTGCACGCCTCCGAACACCGAGCGTCCGTCGCCAGGCCAGTAGGCGGCTGTGGCCGCCGCCGCGCGGATCTGAGCCTGAACGTTCGAGATGTAGTCCTTGTCCGTCAGATTCCGAATGTCGAGGAACAGTGACGTCCGGTCGTTGAGCGCGTAGCCGGCGTTCAGATTGACGACGGCGTAGGCCGGCGCCTGGGTGGCGTTCACATAGTCCACCTGGAGCTTGGAGGCCGACCACTCCACCGACGGGGCGATGAACCAGCCCGCCGGGTGATCGTAGCGCAGCTCGGCCCGGTAGAAGTGCTTGGGCACGATGGGCAGGCGGTTATCGACGTATTGCCGGTCGCCATCGAAGTGGAAGTCCGAGAGGGTGTAGGTCTGGCGCAATCGCAGCCCCGTCGTGACCGCCCAATCCACGGTCGCCTCGATCCCCTGGTGGATGGTCTTGTCGGCGTTGAAGGTCGACGCGGGGATGTTCGCGTCGACGGTGAACTGGAGCAGCTCTTTCTCCAGCCAGGCCCGGTATACGGTTACGTCCCAGGTCAGCGGACCACGGCGGCCACGCGTCCCGATCTCGGCGGTCCAGGCCTCCTGGGCCTTGACCGGCGCGAAGCCGAGGTTCGTCGGCGACATCGACCCGAGGTTCGGCGGCTCGACCGACTTGGTGACATTAGCGAACACCTGGGCGCCGTCCTCCGCCTCCCACAACAGACCGACCCGCGGGGCGATCCAGTCGTAGTCTTTCTTGGCCTTCAGATTGATCGTGCCGGCCACGCCGGGAATGGCGAAGCTGGTGTAGTCGCGCTTGGCCTGCCCCCAGGTGGCGCCGGAGACGATCGCCAGGTGCGGCGTCACGAACAGCCGGCCCTCGGCGAAGATGTCGGTGGCGTCGGCGTTCTGTTGGGTCCGCGAGGTCGGGGTTCCCCGCGCGCCCTTGACGTTGGTGTAGAAGTTCGAGTCCAGATCGCCCGTGCGCACCCAGGCGCCGCCGAACGCATCGGCGCGCAGGCCGCCGATCTCGCCTTCCCAGGTCAGGCGCGCAAAGCCGGCGTAGTTCCGGCTCTGCTGATCGATGACCTGGAAGATCGGGTGATCCAGATCCTTCCAGACCGCATAGGCGCCGGCCTCGAGAACCGTGCTGTCGTTGAGCCGCCAGGTCGTGCGCAGCGAGCTTCTCAGACCTCGCTGGTTGCGGCCCTGATCATTGGCGTAGTTCCCGGCCGCCGCCTGGCGCGGGTTGGCGTCGAACTGGGCGCGGGTCAGGGCGCCCGGGATCTCCTGGTTGATGTTCCAGCCGTTCACGATCAGCCGGATTTCGCGGTCCTCGCCAAAGTGGCGTCCGACGTTCAGGGCGCCGAACTGGATATTCTGCTGGCTCTGCGGACGATAGCCCTGGCCGGTCTGGTTGGTGGCAGCGGCGAAGACGTCCCAGTCTCCCGACTGGCGCGCCAGGGCCACGTGCTCGCGCAGCATGCCGTAGCTGCCGCCGTCCACGCGAATGCGGTTTTCGAAGCCGGCGTTCTCGCCGGTCGGCGTCACCACATTGATCGCCCCGCCCAGCAGGGCGCCGCCGAAACGCAGGGCGTTCCCGCCCCGGTAGACTTCGGTGTAGCGGGCGATCAGCGGGTCGATGGACTGGCTGTCCCCGAACCCGTCGGCTTCGTTAAGCGGCAGGCCGTCCTGGGCGATCAGCAGGCCGCGGTTGTGGTTGGCGTTGCCGATGCCCGAGCCGCGAATCGAGATGCGGATGTCGCCGCCCCACTTGCGCTGGGCATACACGCCGGGGGCGTCGCGCAGCATGTCGTCGAGGGCGATGGCGAAACGCTTCTGGTAGGATTCCGCCGAGATCACCGAGACGGCGCCGGGGGTTTCCGAGAGGCGCTTGCGGGCGTCGCCGACGACCGGCGGATCCTCAGGATTGCGGGCGCCGGTGACGATCACGGAGTCGACGGTGGTCGCTGGCTGTTCGTCGGCGGAGGC